>CAJXLG010000047.1 GCA_913055885.1 uncultured Rhodospirillales bacterium | reverse complement strand
CCTGCCATGGGGAACCGGAAGATCTTGCCGTCGCCGATCTTGCCCGTGCGGGCGGTGGTGGCGATGGTCTCGGCCACGCGGTCGGCGACGTCGTCACCGACGGCCACCTCCAGCCGCACCTTGGGCACGAAGTTCACCTCGTACTCGGCCCCGCGATAGATTTCCGTCTGGCCGCGCTGGCGGCCGAATCCCTTGACTTCACTGATGGTCAGCCCCTGGACGCCGAGCGGGGCCAGCGCCTCCCGCACTTCGTCCAGCTTGAAGGGCTTGATGACGGCCACGATGTACTGCATGGGCACGTGTCCTCCTGACGGGCCCGGCCGGATGCCGGGCGGTTACCTCGCTGTGAAAAGCGACGCCACCCGGGGCATATCAAGGGCCGTGCCACGCTGGAAAAGTCTGGTATATCAAGGGGTTGCGACGTATCTCCCCGGCCGGCTGCCGGTCCGATGAGCACATTTTTTAGGCAAAACACAAAAACTGCATATACAATAGGCAACAACATGGGCCAATCCTGGACTGGACACGGCGGCCCGCCCGGCTCAAGGTTGGGGCCCATGGAACACGCGGTGGATGTCCTGATCGTCGGGGGCGCCTTCGTCGGCGGCACCCTCGCCTCGGCCCTGGGCCAGGCGGGGGTGACGGCGGCCGTGGTGGACACGGCGGACCCGGCCGCCCAGGCGGCTCCCGACTACGACGGCCGCGCCTCGTCGCTCGCCGTGACCAGCAAGAAGCTCCTCGACGGCGTGGGCCTGTGGGCGCCCATCGCCGACAACACCAATCCCATCGAGGACATCCGCGTCACCGACAACCGCTCGCCGCTGTTCCTCCACTACGACCACCGCGAGGTGGGCGACGAGCCCTTCGGCTACATGGTGGAGAACCAGGACATCCGGCGGGCCGTGCAGACCCGCCTGCCCGGGCTGTCGGACACGGTGACGGTCCTGGCGCCGGAACGGATAACCGCGTTCGAGCGCGATGCCGCGGGTGTGCGGGCCTGGCTGGCCGGCGGCGACACGGTGCGGGCCCGGGTCATCGTGGGCTGTGACGGCCGGCCCTCGGCGACGCGCCGGGCGGCCGGCATCCCCATTACGCGCTGGGATTACGGCCAGACGGGTATCGTCCTCACCGTCCGCCACGAGATTCCGCACGACAACGTCGCCCAGGAGCGCTTCCTGCCCGCCGGGCCGTTCGCCATCCTGCCGCTCAAGGGCAACCGGTCGTGCATCGTGTGGACGGAGCGCACGGAAACGGCGCCGCTCATCACCAACCTGGACAGCGACGCCTTCCACAAGGAGCTGGAACGGCGTTTCGGCCGCTATCTGGGCGATCTGGCGGTGGAGAGCCCGGTGTGGTCCTATCCCGTCTCCATCCAGTTCACCCGCCAGTTCGTCAGCCGGCGCCTGGCCCTGGCGGGGGATGCCGCCCACGGCATGCACTACATCGCCGGCCAGGGGATGAACATGGGCCTGCGGGACGCCGCGGCGCTGGCCGAGGTGCTGGTGGATGCCCGGCGCCTGGGCCTGGACGTGGGCGATTCGTCGGTGCTGGAGCGCTACCAGCGCTGGCGCCGTTTCGACACCATGCTCATGCTCGCCCTGACGGACAACCTGAACCGGCTGTTCTCCAACAGCATCCCGCCGGTGAAGCTGGCGCGCGACCTGGGGCTCGGGGTGGTGGACAAGCTGCCGCCCTTGAAGCGCACCTTCATGCGCCATGCCATGGGGCAGGCGGGCGACCTGCCGCGCCTGATGCGGGGCCATGGGTTGTAGGGAAATTGGTGGCACCGCCAGGGATTGTTCGGACAAGAAACGGCTGATACGCTCCGCCGGCTTTCACGGGCGGGAGCGATGCAGATGACCTCTGTTTCCTATGAGGTAACGTGTTCCCTTGAAGCGGGCTGGAAAAAGGTCGTTCTGGCCTGTCGCCCCGCCGTTCAGGTAAAAGGCGTTCCCCCGGACAAGGTGGTGGAGGTCGTGGAGGTGGCCACGATCTGGGCCGCCTTGGCGGTGGCGATCGCCGTCGCCGGCCTTCACTCGATCGCCCGGTTCTGTGTTAGCCTGTTATGGCATCACTGGGCCCGTTTTCGCGCACAGCGGAAGAAGGCGCGCGAGGTTACCCGGGAAACCCGGGAAAAGGCCTTAACCGAGCGCAATCGACGCAAACGTCCTCCAAAGGATACCTCATGACTTTCACCGTTTCGCAGACCCTTCTGGATTGGGTTGTCGGAGGCTATGTAGGTTTTGCCTTGGGCATGGGAGGGCTTACGGCCGTGGCCATTGGTTGGTTGACGGTCCAGACCCGGGCCTATGTCAAGCAGCAGGCGTTTGCCGAGGAAGCATCGGGTTTCCTGGAGCTTCCCGGAAGCGGGCCTGCCCCAGCTTACGCGGTCTACTGCATGACGAAAAGCGTTAACGATCGCCTGCTCGTCTACCGTTATCTGTACTGGTATTACTGGCGCAAGCGCGACGCCCTTGACGCCATGAAGGCTTTTGCGGCCCTTGAACGGGAGGGTGGCAGCGTCCAGAGAAAATGGGCACACACGGTGGACCGGTTCCTCGTGGCGGCCACCTACAAGGACCCTTTCATCGTCACGGGCTTACTGCTACGCGCGTTATGGCTTCCGCGGCATCGCCGGGGAGAGGCTGATACGCCGAGCCTCACGACCCAACAGGCTGTATTAAGGACCGTCTGGAGCGACGAGACTGACGAATCCTCCGGCAATCCCGAGGTCCCCGCGTAAGCCTGCTGTCCGCTTGAGCGCCGCGAAGACGGTCCCCGGCTTCACACGTCCCGGCTCAGCCCCTGGTCTTCCAGCTCTTGGAGGTAATTGTTCCAGATCTCGTCCTGGCGTTCGCCCAGGTCGTAGAGGGTCTGCCAGGAATAGATGCCCGTCTCGTGCAGATCGTCGAACTTGATGCGGACGGCGTAGTTGCCCACGGCCTCCACGTCGAGGATGTTGACGCCCCGCTTGCCGTGGACGGTCTTGCGCTCGTCGGGGCTGTGGCCCTGCACCTCGGCGGAGGGGCTGTTCACCCGCAGGTATTCCGCCGTGAAGGTGAAGGTCCGGCCGTTGTCGAAGGTCACCGTCAGGGTGCCGTTCTGGCGGTCGGCGTGGATATCGGTCGGCGTGTGTCGGGCGCCGTAGGTGGTCATTGCGGCATCAACTCCGATTCGGGGTCCAGCCGGCGGGCCTCTTCCGCGAGCATGATGGGGATGCCGTCGCGGATGGGATAGGCCAGCCCGGCCTGTTCACTGATGAGTTCCTGGTTCCCGGCATCGAGCGTAAGGGGCCCCTTGGTCAAGGGGCAGACCAGGATCTCCAGCAGCTTGGGATCGACACCCGCCCGCCGGGCGGGGTTGCGCTCTTCGGTATCCGGCGTCTCGTCCGTCATGGCGGCCTCACTGAGGGTTGTTTGACGACCCCGCTGGTCCCTGGCGCAGGGCCATTTCCAGAAGCGCGATCATGGTGTTGGCCCGCTCTTCGACGGTGCTCGTCTCCAGAAGGGCCTGCTTCTCCCGCGGATCGAACGGACACAGCATGGCCACCGAGGTGAGCAGCACGTCGTTGGGCGCCTGCTCCAGCGTCTCGGCATCCACATTGATCTGTTCCATCTCGAAATACTGCTTGAGAAGGCCCAGCAGCTTTTCCCGGTCGAGGGCAACCTCCGGCGGCTCGTTCAGATCGTCGCCGAAACCGTCGTAGGCGGGGCGGACGCGCCGATAACCGTTGTGGGGCGCCATCTCCTCGCGCACCCGGAAGCGGATGAGCCCCGTCAGGGAGATGAGCAGCCGGCCGTCGCCGGTTTCCTGGAAGGCGGCGATGCGGCCCAGGCAGCCCACGGGATAGAGCGGCGGCTCCGAATCGTCGTCGGGCGTGGTCGAGGGCTGGATCATGCCCATGAGCCGCCCGGCCCCCAGGGCATCCTCCACCAGCGACAGATAGCGCGGCTCGAAGATGTTGAGGGGCAGCGTCCCGCCGGGCAGCAGCAACGCGCCCGAAAGCGGAAAAACGGGCACGACGGTGGGCAGGTCCGGCCACGCGGGATCGAAGGGACTGCGGCTCATGGGGGACCCCCGGGCGTCAGGCGAACAGGAGCTGCGACAGCCGCTTGCGCCCGGATACGGTGACCGGGTCCTGCGGGCCGAAGGCCTCGAACAGCTTTAGAAGCTGCTGCTTGGCCGCCTGGTCGTTCCAGGCCCTGTCGCGCCGGATGATTTCCAGGAGCTGGTCCACCGCCTCCTCGCGCCGGCCCTGGGCATAGGCGGCGAGCGCCAGGTCGTAGCGTGCCTGGTGATCGTCGGGGTCGGCCTCCAGGCGCTGGCGCAATTGCTTTTCGTCCGGGCTGCCCGCCTGCTCGGCAAGCTCCAGGGCGGAACGGGCCGACTGCACGTGCTGGTCCTGGGCCAGTTCGGCGGGCAGGCCGTCGAGAAGCTCGCGCGCCTTGTCCGTGGCGCCGCTCTGGATGAGGGCGTGCGCCATGCCGGCGGCGGCGCGCACGTTGCCCTGGTCCTGCTGGAGCACCTGGTTGTAGACCTCGGCGGCCGTCTGGACGTCGCCCTGGCGCAGCGCCTCGTCCGCCTGGTCCAGCGCCTCTTCGATGGGGTTGCCCTGGCCGGCCGTCAGGCGCTTGACGAGGTTGCGCACCTGGCCCTCGTCCACGGCGCCGGCGAAGCCGTCCACGGGCTGGCCGTCCTTGAAGGCGTAGACCATGGGAATGGACTGCACCTGGAGCTGGGCGGCGAGCTGCTGGTTCTCGTCCACGTTCACCTTGACCAGCCGCACGCTGCCGCCGGCCTGCTGCACGGCCTTTTCCAGGGCGGGCGTGAGCTGTTTGCACGGCTGGCACCAGGGCGCCCAGAAATCGACGATGACGGGCACGTCGCGGGACGCCTCGATGACGTCCTGCATGAAGTTCTGGGTATCGGTGTCCTTGATGACGGGGCCGCCCCCGCCGCCGGTGCCTTCGGCCGGCGTGCCCTGTTCGTCGACGATCAGGCTCATGGCTCCCTCCGACGATGTCCGGTTTGCCCCGCAAGATGGGGGCCGGGCCGGCCGAAAGCAAGCCCGGCTACCCGCTGTCCGCCGCCGCGTCCCCGGCGGCCGCCGCCAGGTCCAGGACCCGCGGCGTGTGGCCGCACGATTCGATGAAACGCTTGAGGTCGTCCGGCGCGATGGCCGTGGTGGCGTCGTTCCGAAGCGGATGGAAATTCAGGGGGCTTTCCTTCAGCATGGCTTCGTCGAGCACCGCCGTGACGTTCCGCTCCGTGTCATTCATGAGGGCGAAGGGGGTCACGGCGCCCGGCGCGACGCCCAGCATTTCCTGAAGCTGCTCGTCGCGGCCGAAGGACAGGCGCTTGCTGCCGAGAACCGTGGCCAGCGCCTTCAGGTCCACCGGCCGGTGCTCCAGGGTGGAAACCAGCCAGAAGTTCTTCTTCTTGTCCTTGAGGAAGAGATTCTTGGTGTGTCCGCCGGGCAGCTCGCCGCGCAGGTCCCTGCTCTCCGCCACCGTGAAAACGGGTGGGTGGGTGACCGTCCGCACGTCGATCCCGAGCGATTCCAGGTGCTTGAGAAGATCGTCCTGTGTTGCCGGCATGGTGTGGAGTTTAGCGCCCGCCGGGACCCCGTGCAACGCCGCCGCCGCCGCGCTTTAACGCGCCCGTCAAATTTCCCCTTGCAACCGGGGCGGCCCGTTTAGTAGGAACGGGAATGCGCCGCGAACCGGTGCCGTGAGCGGGCGTAGCTCAGAGGCAGAGCACGAGCTTGCCATGCTCGGGGTCGTGGGTTCGAATCCCATCGCCCGCTCCATTCCGCTCCCCGGAACCATCGACTGAAACGCCGCCCGGGCTCCGGCAATGGCCGGTGGCCGACGTCCTTTACGTGGGCGTTGTGGTCTGCGCCGTGAAAAGCAGCAGCACGGAGATGACGTACAAAACCGCCAGCAGGCCCACCAGGAACCACACGTTCCCGGGCTTGAAGATGGGGTGGCGCTGGCGCTCGTGCTTGCGCCGCTGCGGGTTGCGGCGCTCACGGCCGGCGACGACAGTGAGATAATAGCGCCGACCGGGCCACACGGGGAGGGTCAGGCGCAAGTTCACGGGGTGGCGGGACCACGCCTGATGCGCCAGGAGTTCGTTCACGGCCTCCCGCTGCTCATCGCTCAATTCGCCCAGTATCTGGGTGGGCGTCCGGCCCACCGGCCCGTCGGCGTCCGTCAGGGCGTCCAGCTCGTCTTCCGCGTGCGCCATGGGCGGTCATTCCCTTGTTCCCGCGAAGCGTCGCCATTCTAGCGTACCTGAACGGCGCCCGCTACAGGGTGGCAGCGGCCGTATACGTGCCGCCCCGGCCCAGGATCGCCCCGGCCGCCCCGCTGTGCGCCACGCGTCCGTTTTCCAGGACGAAGGCACGCTCCGCCAGCCGGGCGGCGAACCCTGCATTCTGTTCCGCTAGCACAATGGTCACCCCCTCGGCCTTGAGGCGGTGCAGGCTTTCCGCCAGGGCGGCCACCACCCGGGGCGCCAGCCCTTCCGACGGCTCGTCCAGGAGCAGCAGCGCCGGCATGCCGGTGAGCGCCCGGGCCACCGCCAGCATCTGCTGCTCGCCACCCGACAGGGTACCGGCGCGCCGGCGCCACAGGCCGCGCAGGGCGGGAAAAAGCGTCAGCGCCCGCTCGACGCCCTCGGGCGGCCGATGGCGCGGCACCACGAAGTGTTCCGCCACGGTGAGGCCCGGGAAGAGCCGCCGGTCCTCGGGCACGTGGCCCACGCCGTGGCGTGCCACGCGATACGGCGGAAGCCCCGTCGTCGGCTCGCCGGCGATGCGCACCACGCCGCGAAGCGGCGGCAGGAAACCCATCACCGCCTGCAGGCTGGTGGTCTTGCCGGCGCCGTTGCGGCCCACGAGCGCCACCGCCTCCCCGCGCCCGGCGTTGAAGCCGGCCTCGAACAGGATCTGCGCCCGTCCCCGATAGACGTCGATGTTTTCCACCGCCAGCACGTTACCCCTCTCCGGCTCCTGGCACCCCAGCCTGGGCGGTTTGTGCCGCGCGGGCAATACGGTACCCTTGAACCATCACGGGCCGACAGGGGGCGGCATGGCGACCAGTACGGAAGACCTTAAACAGGGCCTCATCGACGAGCTTGCCGCCCGCGTGCGCGAGCGTCTGCCGGCCGGGCGCAGCGGCCTCGCCGAACGCTTCGTCCGCCGCTATTACAGCCACGTGCCGCCGGACGACCTGCTCTCCACCAACACCGAGACCCTTTACGGGGCCGCCCTCTCCCTGTGGCACTTCGCCGCCGAGCGGCCGCCCGACGGGGCGCGTGTGCGCGTTTTCAATCCGCGCCCCGAATCCCACGGCTGGCAGCTGGAGCACACGGTGGTGGAGATTGTGGCCCCGGACATGCCGTTCCTGGTGGATTCCGTGACCGGCTACCTGATGAGCCGGGACGTGGCGCTGCACCTGATCGTCCACCCCGTGCTCGCCGTCACGCGCGACGCCGACGGCCGCCTCACGGACCTGCCCGAGAGCGCCGACAGGGCTACGGCCACGGAATCCATGATGCACCTGGCCGTCAGCGGCCAGCCCGAGGGTGACGCCCTGGAGACCCTGCGCCAGGGGCTGGCCGACGTCCTCGCCGAGGCTCAGGCCGCCGTGCGCGACTGGGGCCCCCTGACGGAAAGGCTCGACACCGACATTGCCCGCATGGCGGGCCGGGACCTGGATGAGGCGGAGGCCGAGGACCGGGCCTTCCTGGAATGGCTGCGGGACGACCACTTCCTGTTCCAGGGCCATCGCACCTTCGAGATCACGCCCGGCTCGGCCGGCGAGGCCGTGGCCGTGACGCCCGGAGCGGGCCTCGGTATCCTCGAGGATCCCGGCGTGCGCGCGTTTGCCGAGCTGGACACCCTGCCCGACATGCCGGCGGAGGTGGTATCCTTCGTTACCGGACCGGAACGGGTCCTGGTCACCAAGTCCGACCGGCTGTCGGTGGTGCACCGGCGGGTGCCCCTCGACCTGATCGTGGTGAAATGCTTCGACGAGGCGGGGAATGTCGTGGGGCTGTCGCTGCACGCGGGGCTCTTCACCGCGGGGGCCTACACCCTGAGCCCGCGCGCCATTCCGCGGCTGCGCCGCCTGGTGGGGCGGACCCTGGAAAAGGCGGGCTTCTCCGCCAACAGCCACGACGGCAAGAAGCTCCTGCACATCCTGGAGACCTTCCCGCGCGACGAACTCTTCCAGATCGGCGAATCGGAGCTGTTCGACATCGCCATCGGGATTCTCCATCTCCAGGAACGCAAGCGCGTGGCCCTCTTCCTGCGCTACGACCCGTTCCAGCGGTTCGTGTCGTGCCTGGTCTACGTCCCGCGCGACCGCTACGACACGCCCCTGCGCCACGCCGTCCACGCCATCCTGGAACGCGCCTTCGCCGGCCACATTGCCACCTGGTACACCCGGGTGGGCGATTCGCCGCTGGCGCGGCTTCATTTCATCGTGCGCACCACGCCCGGGAACGTGCCCGATGTGGACAGGCACGCCGTGGAAAGCCGGCTGGCGGAGGCGGCGCGCTCGTGGGACGACCACCTCGCCGAGGCGCTGGTGGACCACCACGGCGAGGAAACGGGCCTGCGCCTCTATCGCCGCTACGAGGGCGGCCTTTCCGCCGCCTACCGCGAGCACTTCGGCGCCCGGGTGGCGGTGGCCGACCTGGAAGCCGTGGAATCGGCCCTGGCCGTTGGCTCTCTGGGCCTCAGCCTCTACCAGCCCCTGGAGGCGGCGGGCGACGCCCTGCGCCTCAAGGTGTACCGGGCGGACCGGCCGCTGCCCCTCTCCGACATCCTGCCCATCCTGGAGAACATGGGGCTCCGGGTGGAAAGCGAGATGCCCTTCCCGGTGCAGCGCGCCGACGGCCGCGCCGCCTGGATTCACGACTTCGGCCTGCGCCCGCCGGAGGGGGCCGGCGTCGATCCCGCCCGCGTGCGCGCCCCCTTCCAGGAGGCGCTGCACCGGGTGTGGTGTGGCGACGTGGAGGACGACAGCCTCAACCGGCTCGTCCTGGTGGCGGACCTGGACTGGCGCGAGGTGGTGGTGCTGCGCGCCTACTGCCGGGTGCTGCGCCAAGCGGGCGTCACCTTCAGCCAAGCCTACATGGCCGATACCCTGGCCGCCTACCCCGACGCGGCCCGGCACCTGATAACCCTGTTCCGCACCCGGCACAACCCCGACGGGACCGGGGCGCACGATCCGGAGACGGAGCGCAAGGCCCTGGAGGCGGCGCTGGCGGCCGTGCCGGCGGCGGACGCCGACCGCATCCTGCGCCATTTCCAGGCGCTGGTGGAGGCCACCGTGCGCACCAACTTCTTCCGCACAGATGCCGACGGCACGCCGCGCCCCTGGCTCGCCCTCAAGATCGCCAGCGGCGACGTGCCCGCCCTGCCGGCGCCGCGCCCGTGGCGCGAAACCTTTGTCTACAGCCCGTGGGTGGAGGCCGTGCACCTGCGTGGCGGCCCGGTGGCGCGCGGCGGCATCCGCTGGTCCGACCGCCGCGAGGACTTCCGCACCGAGGTCCTGGACCTCATGAAGGCGCAGATGGTGAAGAACGCCCTCATCGTTCCCGTCGGGGCCAAGGGCGGCTTCGTCGTCAAGCGCCTGCCGCCCGACGGCGACCGCCATGCCGCGGGGGTGGAAGCCTATCGCACCTTCATGCGCGGCCTTCTGGACATCACCGACAACCGCGACGGCGACCGGGTGGTGCCGCCGCCCCGGGTGAACCGCCTCGACGGGGACGACCCCTACCTGGTGGTGGCGCCGGACAAGGGCACGGCGGCCTTTTCCGACATCGCCAACGAGATCGCCGCCGATTACGGCTTCTGGCTGGGCGACGCCTTCGCTTCCGGTGGTGCCCAGGGCTACGATCACAAGGCCATGGGGATCACGGCGTTCGGCGCCTGGGAGGGCGTGCGCCGGCACTTCCTGGAAATGGGCCGCGACCCCCGCCGCGATCCCATCACGGTCACGGGCGTCGGGGACATGTCGGGCGACGTATTCGGCAACGGCCTGCTCTACGCCGAGACCCTGAAACTCGTCGCCGCCTTCGACCACCGGCACATCTTCGTCGATCCCGACCCCGATCCGGCGGCCGGCTATCGCGAACGCAAGCGGCTCTTCGGGACGGCCGGTGCGACCTGGGGGGACTACGATTCCAGCGCCCTTTCGCCTGATGGCCGGGTTTTTTCCCGCGATGCCAAGCATGTCTCCCTCACCGACGGCATCCGCCGCGTCCTCGGCATCGAGGCGGCGGAGGTCACGCCCAACGCCCTGGTGCGGGCCATTCTCAAGGCGCCCGTGGACCTGCTCTGGTTCGGCGGCATCGGCACCTACGTGAAGGCGGCGGGCGAGGCCCAGGCCAGTGTGGGCGACCGCGCCAACGACGCCGTCCGCGTGGACGCCGAGGCCCTGGGCTGCCGCGTCATCGGCGAGGGGGCCAACCTGGGCATGACCCAGCGCGGGCGCATCGCCTTCGCCCGCGCCGGCGGCCGCCTCAACACCGATGCCGTGGACAACGCCGGCGGTGTCGCCTGCTCCGACCACGAGGTGAACCTCAAGGTGCTCCTCGACGGCGAAGTGGAGGCGGGGGACCTGACGCGCAAGCAGCGCAACGACCTCCTCAGGCGCATGCGGGATTCCGTGGCGGAGCGGGTGCTGGACGCCGTGGGCGGCCAGGCGCGGGCCATCTCCCTGGTGGAACACGAGGCGGCCGGCCTGCTCGACCACCATGCCCGGCTCATGCGCCTCCTGGAACGGGAGAGCCACCTGGACCGCCGGCTGGAGGCGCTGCCCGACGAGGAGGCCGTGGCCGAGCGGCAGGCCGCCGGCCAGGGCCTTGTGCGGCCGGAAATCGCCACCCTGCTCGCCCACGCCAAGATCTGGCTGTTCGACCGCATCATGGAAACGCGGCTGCCCGACGACCCGGCGCTGGAAGGCGACCTGCTGGGCTATTTCCCCTCCGTCCTGCGCCGCGACCACGAAACGGCGGTGCGCAACCACCGCCTGCGCCGGCAGATCGCCGCCACCCGCGCCACCAACAGCCTCGTGGACCGCGTGGGCGGCACCTTCGTTCCCCGCCTCATGGAGGCCACGGGGCGCAACGCGGGCGACGCGGCGCGGGCGGCCATCATCGCCCGGCAGGCGTTCGATCTGCCCACCATCTGGGCGGAACTTGATAATCTGGACGAAACGGTGCCGCCGGCCACGGTCACGGCCATGCGCTGCGAAACCAACCGCCTCATGGAACGGGCGGCCCTGTGGTTCCTGCGGCACGGCAGCCGGCCCCTGGATGTGGGGGCGCATGTCTCCGCCTACGCCTCGGGCGTCGCCGATCTGGACGGCGTCATCGACACCGTGGCCGGGCCAGACGCCCTGGCGGCCGTGGAGCAGCGGGCCGCCCCATGGCGCGATGCCGGTGTGCCGGCGGCCCTGGCGTGGCGGGTGGCGCGCGCCATCCTGCTCGCCTCGGCGTGCGACATCGTGCGCATCGCCGCCCGTCACGACCAGACGGTGGCGACGGCGGCGGACCTGTATTTCCGGGTGGGCGACCGCTTCGGCCTGGGCGGCCTGCGCGCGCGGGCGGAGACCCTGGGTGCCGGCGGCGACCACTGGCGCAAGCTGGCGGTGGCCTCCGTCATCGACGACCTCTACGGTCACCAGCGCGACATCACCGACGCCGTCCTGGCCGCCCACGGCGACCGCCAGCCGGAGGCGGCGCTCACGGCGTGGCTGGCGGACCGGGCCACGGAAGTGGGGCGCACGGATCAGCTTCTCGGCGAGCTGGGGGCATGCAGCCACATCGATCTGGCCGGCCTCATCGTTGCCGGGCGCCAGGTGCGCATGCTGGTGGGCGGATGAGGGCGGGCGGCCGCCGTGCCGCCATCGCCTGGTGCCTGTACGACTGGGCGAATTCCGCCTTTCCCACGGTGGTCTCGACCTTCGTTATCGCCGCCTACTTTACCCGCGCGGTGGCGGAAAGTCCCGAAAAAGGCCAGAGCCAATGGGCATGGGCCATGGCCCTGGCGGGTCTGGCGGTGGCCGTGCTGGCGCCGGTGTTGGGTGGCCTGGCCGATCGCGTCGGGCCCCGCAAGCCGTGGCTGGCCGGGTTCACCCTCCTGGCGGCCGCGGCCAGCGCCGGGCTGTGGGTGGTGCGCCCGGACGCGGCTTCCGTCCTGCCCGCCCTGGTCCTGGTGGCGGTGGGCAGTATCGGGTTCGAAATGGCCCTCGTCTTCTACAACGCCATGCTGCCGGAAGTGGCGGCCACGGACCGCATGGGCCGGCTGTCCGGCTGGGCGTGGGGCCTGGGCTACGCCGGCGGCCTGACCTGCCTGCTCATCGCCCTGTTCGGGTTGGTGCGGGGGGAGCCACCGCCCTTCGGCCTGGATCCGGCGGCCGCGGAGTCGGTGCGCGCCACCGGTTTCCTGGTGGCGGCCTGGATGCTGGCCTTTGCCGTGCCGCTGTTCTTATGGGTGCCCGACCGGGGCCGCGTGGCGCCGGAGGCGGTGCCCGGCTGGCGGCGGATCCTGCGGCTGTTGCGCCAGCGTCCGGACGTGACCCGCTTTCTGGTGGCCCGGCTGTTGTACACGGACGGGCTGAACACCCTGTTCGCCTTCGGCGGCATCTACGCCGCGGGCACCTTCGACATGACGGTGCAGACGGTCATGGCCTTCGGCATCGCCATGAACGTGGCGGCCGGCCTCGGGGCGGCGGCCTTCGCCTGGGTGGACGACTGGCTGGGCTCCAGGCGCACGGTGACTCTGGGCCTTATGGGCATGATGACCTTCGGGGCCATCCTGTTGGTGATCTCCGGCAAGGTCTGGTTCTGGGTCTTCGCCCTGCCGCTGGGGATTTTCTTCGGCCCCGTGCAGGCGGCGAGCCGCACGCTCCTGGCACGCCTGGCGCCGCCCGAATCGCGCGCCGAGCTTTACGGGCTCTACGCCCTGTCGGGCAAGATCACGGCCTTCGCCGGCCCGGCCGTTCTTGGCTGGGTGACGGCCTGGACGGCCAGCCAGCGCGCCGGCATGGCCACCATCCTGCTGTTCCTGGGGGGCGGCCTGTGGGTGCTGTGGCGAACGCCCTTGACGGAAAAGCACGGGTGACACTATTATTAGTGACAAAGCCGTCTTTGTCGGTTTAAATGCCCGGGCGAAAAGCTTTGGACAGATCGGCGCCCTGGGCACGGATAGTTCTCTTCCTTTTCAAAAGAGGGGACAACGCTTCAGAGACGAGATATTGAGGTTAATATGTCAAAAATTGACGACATTATTGCGGCCATGCGCCGTAATCCAGCGGATGTACGTTTTCAGGATGTTGCCAAGGTCTGCGACGCATTTTTCGGCGAACCCCGGCAACGGGGCACCAGCCATCGGGTCTATAAGACGCCTTGGCGAGGCGACCCGCGCGTCAACATCCAGAAGAGCAGGGATGGTGCGGCGAAGACGTATCAGGTGCGGCAAGTCCTGAAAGCCATCGACAAACTCGGGGCCAAAGAAACATGACAATCGAACATTACACCTACCGGATCACGTGGTCGCCCGAGGATGGAGAATACGCGGCGACCTGCCTGGAATTCCCGAGCCTTTCCTGGATGGCCGAGGATCAGGTTGAGGCACTCACGGGCTTGCAGTCGCTGGTCCAGGACGTCGTTGCGGATATGGAACAGAATGGCGAGCGCGTGCCGGCGCCATTGGCCGATCAACGCTTTTCCGGGCGTTTCCAGGTCCGCGTGCCGCCCGAGTTGCATCGCCAGCTGGCCCTTGAAGCCGCCGAGGCGAACATGAGCCTCAACCGGCTCGTTACCCACAAACTGGAAGCTTCTGGCTGAAAGCCGACGCGGCTCGAACTGGATAAAGCATACGTTCCCCCTTGTAACACAGGAGACACGGGGTGACGGCCGTGCGGCTCTTGGCAAGCCGGGGGACGAGGGCCTAACGTAGGTCGAAACGCCCGCTCGGCGGGACAACGCGGGGAAACGCCCATGATCGAGATCCGCATGCACGGCCGCGGCGGCCAGGGCAACGTGGTGGCCGCCTACCTCCTTGCCACGGCGGCCTTCGAGGAGGGCCGCTTTTCCCAGGCCTTTCCCAGCTTCGGGGCGGAGCGCCGGGGGGCGCCGGTCGCCTCCTTCGTGCGCATCGACGACGCCCCCATCCGCCTGCGCTGCCAGATCCGCCAGCCCGCCTTCCTCATCGTCCAGGACCCCAGCCTGATGCACCTGCCGGACGTCCTGAGCGGGCTGCACGAGCATGGCGCCATCGTGGTGAACTCCGCCCTTTCAAGCGACGAGTGGGAGGCGGAGACGGGCCACGCCGTCATCGCCCTGCCGGCCGCGCGCATGGCGCAGGAGACCCTGGGCCGTCCGGTTCCCAACGCGCCCCTGCTGGCCGCCTTCCTCACGGCGACGGGCCTTTTGGAGACGGACGCGCTGGAAAAGGCGCTGGCCGAACGCTTCACCGGCAAGGTCCTGGAACGCAACCAGGAACTCATCCGCACGGCCGCCGGCGAAGTCACCCCCGGACAATGGAAGGAGCGGCTCGATGCGACACGCGCTTGAGGGCTCCCAGGCCGTCGCCCAGGCGGTGGCCCTGTGCCGGCCCCAGGTGGTGGCCGCCTACCCCATCACGCCCCAGACCCACATTGTGGAGAACCTCTCCAAGCTCATCGCC
>CAJXLG010000046.1 GCA_913055885.1 uncultured Rhodospirillales bacterium | reverse complement strand
CGTGTGGGCGGGCGGCTATACCCTGGACGACGCGCCCGGCCCCCGTTCCGCCGCCGGCCGGGCCGAGCCGCCCCGCACCCTCCAGGCGTGACGGCGGGAACCCGCCACCCGCCGCTTCGGCCCGGGCCGGTCCGGCCGCCGCGCTGCGCCGGCAACGGCCCGGGCCCTTGTTTCCGCGCGCCGCGCTTGACAGAATATTAACAAATCGGGTCGGGGGCGGCCGGGGGAACCGCCGCCGGCCCGTGGACCGCGCGGCGGGCAGGGGGCGACATCCGATCATGCACGTGCTGTTCGCGGACGATCACGCCCTTTTCCGCGAAGGGCTGAAGTACCTGCTGCCGCGCGCCGTGGGGGAGGATGTGAGCATCCGCGAGGTGGCGTCCTATGCCGAGACCCTGGCGGCGCTGCGCGACGGGGCGGCGCCCGACCTGGTGCTCCTGGACCTGCGGATGCCCGACATGGGCGGCCTGGACAGTGTGCGGTCGGTGTGCGAGGCGGCCCATCCGGCGCCCGTGGTGGTGTGCTCGGGGGCCTACGCGCAGGCGGACATCTTTCCTGTGCTGGAGGCGGGAGCCGCCGGTTTCATCCCCAAGACCCTGTCGGCCGAATCCATGGTCAACGCCGTGCGCCTGGTGCTGTCGGGCGAGCGCTACATCCCGGCCGCCGCCTACTGGGGGGACGACGGGGCCGACGTGGGGGCGCCGGCGCTGACGGACAACGGCGCCGCGCCGGGCTTCGACCGGCTCACCGAGCGCGAGCGCGAGGTGCTGGCGGCCCTGGTGGACGGCCTGTCCAACAAGGAGATCGCCCGCCGCCTGGACCTCAAGGAGGTGACCGTGCGGGCGCACCTCAAGAGCATCTTTCACAAGCTGGAGGTCACCAGCCGCACCCGGGCCGTGAGCGAGGCCCTGCGCGGCGGTTTCCGGGGATGACCCCTCGCCGACCGGTTTTCGGGGCGGGGCCGACCGCCTACGCCGCCTTCACAAGCTCCGCCAGCACGGCGAGCACCGTTTCCGTCTCGAAGGGCTTGGCCAGGGTGCGCCGGGCGCCCGCTTCCAGGGCCCGGTCCAGGGGATTGGTGCCCGGTACGTTGCTGCCCGTCATGGCGGCCATCGGCAGCCCGGGAAACCGATTGTGCAGGGTCTCGATGACGGCCAGACCGTCGTCGGCGGACAGCACCAGGTCGGCCAGGGCGGCCGTGGCCCGCGGTGCCGCCGCCAGGGCGCTTTCGCCGTCCCATGCCTCGACGACGGCATAGCCGGCCGCTTCCAGGATGTGGGTCAGGGCGTCGCGGACCAGGGGCTCGTCGTCGATGATCAGGATGGTGGCGGTCATTGAGTCCCTTCGTCCTCGTCCCCGGCTTCCGGCGCGGCCGTTTCGTCCACGGGCAGGTGGACCAGGAAGACCGTGCCGTGGCCCGGCATCCCCACCACGTTGACGCCGCCGCCGTGCAGCGCCGTGAGCCGCTGCACGGTGGGCAGGCCGAGGCCCGTGCCGCCGCCGGACCGGCGCCCGGTGACGAAGGGCTGGAAGAATCGTTCCGCCCGTTCCGGGTCCAGGCCCGGCCCCGTGTCCGACACCGCCAGGACCGCGTAGGCGCCCGGTTGCAGGGTGTTATCCAGACACGGCAGGGGGGTGTCCAGGGTCTGACGGTATAAGGCCCCCCGGACCCGGCCGCCGCCGTTCTCCTGCACCACCTGAACAGCATTGCGGCCCAGGTTCATCACGATCTGGTGAAGCTGGGCGGGGTCGGCGGTGGCCCAGCCCACATCGTCGCTGATGGTGCGCGTGAGGGTCACGTCCGCCGGGCAGGATTCGGCGAGAAGGTCCACGGTGTCATGGACGACGCCCGCCGGCTTGACGGGGCGCATGGCGGAATCGTCCGCCTTGCCGAAGGTGAGCAGGCGTTCCGTCAGGTCGCGTGCCTGGCGACTCGCCGACAGGATGGTGTCCGCCGGCCGCGTGATGCTGTCGCCCACGGGCTCCCCGGCGCGCCGCACGGCCTGGGCGGCCAGGAGGATGGGCGACAGCAGATTGTTGAAATCGTGCGCCACGCTGCCCGCCAGCTCGCCCATGGCGCGCAGGCGCCGCGACGCATGCAGCTCGCGCTCCAGGCGCCGGCGTTCCGCCTCGGCTTCCCGCCGCGCCGAGAGGTCGCGCAGGAAGGCCGTGAAGACGGGGGCGTCGTCCTGGTGCACCCGGGTGACAGCGATTTCCGCCGGGAAGCGGGTGCCGTCGGCGGTCTGCGCCGTGATCTCCCGGGGCACGTCGCGGCCGGGAACGTGGGCGCCGCCGTTGATGGTGGCGGCCGCCCGCCGCACGCCGGCGCGGTGGGCCTCGCGGTGTTCCGGCGGCACGATGAGCGATGCCGCCTCGCGGCCCACGGCGGTGTCCCGGTCGATGCCGAACAGCGCCTCCGCCGCCGGGTTTAGTTCCAGGATGCGGTCCTCGGCATCGATGCTGATGATGGCGTCGGGGGCCGCGTCCAGAAGCGCGCGCACCCACGTTTCACTCGCATGGAGGGCCCGGCTGTGCCGGGCGAGCAGGTTTTCCAGCCGGCTGTTGGCGGCGCGCAGGTCCGTCGCCAGCCGCTGCCGCCGGTCGATGTCGTGCAGATTCAGCCGCACCAGGATCCGGCCGTTCGCCTCGATCGCCGCCGCCGCCATGTCCACCGGCCGCGGCGTGCCGTCGGGGGTCGCCACCTCCATGTCCACGAAAAAGGCGTCGTCGCCGGGGTTGCGGGCATGGGCGCGCAGGCGGTGGTAGTCGGCGTCGGCGCGTTCCGGCGGCAGGAGGCCGGCCATGTGGCTGCCCGCCAGGGTGGACGCCGGACGCTCCAGGAGGCGTTCGGCCGCCCGGTTGGCCTCCACCACGTGGCCGGTTTCCGTGTCGAAGACGACGGCGGCGTCGGGGGACGCGGCGAACAGGGCGCCGTAATGCTCGCGGACGGCCCGCAGCCCGGCTTCCGCCCGGCGCCGGGCGGCGGCCTGGCGCCGGCGGTCGATGAGGGCGGCGCCCGCCGCGCTTGTGGCGATTCCGGCCGCGCCCAGGGCGGCGGCCAGCCAGAAGGAGGGCACGGCCATGATCGGTTCCCGTGGACACGAAAGCGGCGCGGGCCACCCTAACCCGGGCCGGCGGGGTTGTGCACGGATGAACCCCGGGCCGCCCCCTATCGTTTTGTAGGACACGGCCGCCGATGCCGCGGCGCAAAGGCCCTGTCGCTCTCGATAATTTCATTCCGGCGGTGCGCGTTCCATGATCCCCATCAGTGACGGGCCCAGGGGATGAACGGGCCCCCCGACCAGGGACAACCACGGGCGGGAACAGCCGCCGAAAAGGGGGCAGCGCCATGACCGGGCATTTCCGCGACAACATCGAGGGCGAGCCGACCCTGGCCGCGCTCCTGGCCGACCCGCTCACCCACAGCGTCATGGCCCGCGACGGGGTGAGTGCCGCCGACGTGCGCGAGGTGTGCGAGGCCGGGCGCCGCTACCTGCTGCGCCGGCTGGCCCGGGCCCGCCGGGGCACGCCGGCGCACTGGGCCGACCGGTCGCTGTGGGTGGTCCTGCCCACGCCCATGCCGCGTGTGCGGTGCAAGACCCGGGCGACCCGCGCCTGAAAAAAACCGCGCCACCCGGAGCAAAGGGGGAGCCACCATGACCGCCGAACCCGTTCTCATCACCGAACCCGAACCGTCCCGCCGCGCCGCGCTCGGGAACCTCCTGGAGCGCGAGGGCTACACCATCGACGTGGCGACGGACGTTCCCACGGCCTTGAGCCGCCTTGCCGCGCTGCCGCCGTCACTCGTCGTCCTGGAGCGCGACCTGCCGGAGCGCGACGGCCTCATCTTTATGCAGGACTTGCGCAACGACACGGCCAACACCGGCCTGCCCGTGCTCATGGTGAGCGGCCACGACGGCGAGGGCGTGCGCGTGGAATGCCTCGACGCCGGGGCCGACGATTTCCTGGCCGTGCCCTGCTACCCGCGCGAGCTGGGTGCCCGGGTGCGCGCGCTTCTGCGCCGGGCCCGTCAGGGCGGCGGACCGGACACCCTGGTCCACGGCTCCATCAGCATCGACCTGGCCGGGCACCGGGCATTCCGCGACGGCCGCGAGCTCAACCTCACCCCGCGCGAGTTCCAGCTCCTGCGCTTTTTCCTGGAACGCCCCGGCCGGGTGTTCGACCGCGATACCATTCTGGATGCCGTTTGGGGGGCGAGCATCCACGTCCAGCCACGGACGGTGGATGTGCATGTACGCCGCCTGCGCCAGGCTTTGCGGGCCGAGGGGGAAAGCGACCCCATCCGCACCGTCTGGGCGGGCGGCTATGCCCTGGAACGCGTCTCCGACACCGCCGCTCCGGCGCGGGGCGGCCGGACCCCGGCGACGGAGAGCGCCGTGGCGTAACAAAAGCGGCCCTGTCGGGCAGGAGGGAAGGCGCACCGGGGGCGGTCCGGCGGACCGCCCCCGGTTTCGTCCCGGCCCCGCGCCGGATTACGCGCGCATGCGGGCCTGGTCGCGCAGCACGCCCAGCTCCAGCTCCTGGTCCGTGATGCGGCGGTGGACCAGGTCGCCGATGGAAATGATGCCGGTGAGCTGGCCGTCCTCCACCACAGGCAGGTGGCGGAAGCGGCGGTTGGTCATGAGTTCCAGAAGGGACTTCACGGAATCCTGCGGGGTGCAGGTGACCACCTCCGAGGACATGAGGTTGCGCACGGGCATGGACATGACGGCGCTGCCATAGGCGCCCATGCCGCGCACCAGGTCGCGCTCCGACAGCAGGCCGATGATGCGGCCCTTCTGGTCGGTGACCACGGCGGCGCCGATGCGCTTGTCCTCCAGCAGCTTGCCGGCATCGGCGACGCTGTGCTCGGGCAGGACGGTGGTGACCTGCCGCCCCTTGTGCTCCAGGACTCGTTCAACCGTCATGGCGGACGTCTCCCCGTGTTTCTTGTTGGCCGGCGCATGGCACGCGGCCCTCCCCGTATCGGACCCGGTATCGTAGGGCAGGCGGGCCGGCCGTATCAATACGCGATGTGGGCCGCGCGCCGTGTGCGGCGCGGTTGCCGGGGAAACAAAAACACCCCCGGGCCGTCGGGCCCGGGGGTGCTCGCACGGTCGGCCGGGGGCGCCGGTATCAGTCCATGTGCTGGCCGCCGTTGATGGACAGGGTGGCGCCCGTGATGAAGTCGGCGTTGTCCTCGGCCAGGAAGCAGACGCCGCGGGCGATGTCCTCGGCGCGGCCCAGGCGGCCCACCGGGATGCCGGCGATGATCTTTTCCAGCACCTCGTGGGGCACCTTGCGCACCATGTCCGTGTCCACGTAGCCCGGGGCGATGGCGTTCACGGTGACGCCCTTCTTGGCGTTCTCCTGGGCGAGGGCCTTGGTGAAGCCGTGGATGCCGGACTTGGCGGCGGCGTAGTTGGCCTGGCCGTACTGGCCGATCTGGCCGTTGATGGAGCCGATGTTGATGATGCGGCCGAAGCCGCGGTCGCGCATGCTCTCGATGACGACGCGGCACATGTTGAACACGGAGCTCAGGTTGGTGTGGACCACGTCCTCCCACTGCTCGTAGCTCATCTTGTGCAGGGTCACGTCGCGGGTGATGCCGGCGTTGTTCACCAGCACCTCCACGGGGCCCACTTCCTCGGCCACCTTGTGGATGCCCGCTTCGCACTCGGCGTAGTCGGCGACGTTCCAGCGGTAGACGGGAATCCCCGTCTCCTGGTGGAACTGTTCGGCGGCCTCCACGTTGCCGCCGTAGACGGCCACCACGCGGTAGCCGCGATCCTTGAGCATTTCGGCGATGGCCCGGCCGATGCCGCGTGTGCCGCCGGTGACCAGGGCAACTCGTCCCGTCATGGTTTCCTCCTCTGGGCCTTACAGGATTGCTTGTTCAGCCGCGCTCGACGCACAGGGCGATGCCCATGCCGCCGCCGATGCACAGGGTGCCCAGGCCGCGCCTGGCGTCCCGGCGGCCCATTTCGTACACCAGGGTGTTCAGGAGGCGCACGCCCGACGCCCCGATGGGGTGCCCCAGCGCCACGGCGCCGCCGTTGACGTTCACCCTGTCCGTGTCCCAGCCCATCTCGCGGTTCACGGAAATGGCCTGGGCGGCGAAGGCCTCGTTGGCCTCGATGAGATCCAGGTCATCGACGGACCAGCCGGCCTTTTCCAGGGCCTTTCTGCTGGCGGGCACGGGGCCGGTGCCCATGATGGCCGGGTCCACGCCGGCCGTGGCCCACGCCTTGATGCGGGCGAGGGGCGTGATGCCGCGCCGCTCGGCCTCCGCCGCCGACATGAGCACGACGGCGCCGGCGCCGTCGTTGATGCCCGAGGCGTTGCCCGCCGTCACCGTGCCGTCCTTGCTGAAGGCCGGGCGCAGCTTGGCCATGCCCTCCAGGGTGGCCCCGTGGCGCGGGTGCTCGTCGGTGTCGATGGTCTTTTCCTCCTTCTTCACCTTGACCGTGACGGGCACGATCTCGTCGGCGAAGCGGCCGTCCTTCTGGGCGGCCTCGGCCTTGTTCTGGGAGGCGACGGCGAACTGGTCCTGCTCCTCGCGGCTGATCTGCCAGCGCTGGGCGATGTTCTCCGCCGTGTTGCCCATGTGGTAGTCGTTGAAGGCGCACCACAGGCCGTCCTTGACCATGGTGTCGGCGAATTCCGCCGGGCCCATCTTGATGCCGTCGCGCAGGTGGGCGGCGTGCGGGGCGAGGGACATGCTCTCCTGGCCGCCGGCGACGACGATGCCGGAATCCCCCGCCCGGATGGCCTGGTAGCCCTGGGCCACGCTGCGCAGGCCGGAGCCGCACACCTGGTTCACCAGCCACGCCGTCACGTCGTGCGGCAGGCCGGCGCCCAGCGCCGCCTGGCGGGCCGGGTTCTGGCCGGTGTCCCCCGTCAACACCTGGCCCATGATGACCTCGGACACCTCTTCGCCGGTGACGCCGGCGCGCTCCATGGCGGCCTTGATGGCGGTGGCTCCGAGGGTACTGGCGGAAAGGGTGGCCAGCGCGCCGTTGAAAGTGCCCACGGGCGTGCGGGCGGCGCTGGCGATGACGACCTCACTCATTGGTCACGGCCTCCCTGGAAGTGGCGCTGCGGTCGCCGACCATTGTTAAAGTGTGCGGTGCACAATGACAACCCCGGGAAAATGGTCGGCGAAACGGGTTTGCAGGCGGTCCGCGCGTCCACCTCTCCCTTCCTCTGATGCTCCCCGCTGCCCGAGCGGTGGGCGCGGGCTGCTGTCCTCTTGAGGTGGCGTGCGGCTGTACGCCCTCGAAAGACACGGCGCCTTATGCCGTTTTCCGCAGCCGCCCCCGCAGCCAGCGCGCCAGGGGCCAGTAGACCCGGCCGCGCGCCCGGGCTCCGGCGATCATGCCGATGTGGCCGGCGGGGATGGATTCCATGCGCGGGCGGGGCGCACGATCCGTCAGGGCGCGGGCGCTTTCCGGGGGCACCAGGCGGTCGCCCCGGGGCACCAGGGCGAGGGCGGGGCAGGCAAGGGTCTCGGGGTGGACGGGGGTGCCCGCCACGTGCCACGCGCCGCGCCCCGGGGTGTTGGCGCCGTACCAGCCCGTCAGGCATTCGCGCGCCACCGGCCGGGCCAGGGGCACGCCGTCGTTGAGCCAGTCCTCCAGGGCGACGAAGTGGCGCGCGGCGCGGCCGTTGTCGGCCCTGTCGGCGAAGCGGCGGAACTTGGCCGGGACGGCCTGCGGGTCCACCAGGGCGAAAAGCGCCTGAATGGCGTCCACGGGCAGCGGCCAGCCGGGCGGCAGGAAAGTGTCCCAGACGCGGAAGACCTCGGCCAGCAGGCGGGCGTGCTCGGGCGCGGCGGCGTGGAAATCCCAGGGCGCGGCGAGGGTGGCCAGGGCGGCCACGCCGTCGGGGCGGCGCGCCGCCAGGCCGGCGGCCAGGGTGCCGCCCATGCAGTAGCCGGCCACCGCCGGCGTCCGCCCCGTTTCCGCCGTCACGGCGTCCAGGGCGGGCTCCAGGCGGCGGGTGATGTAGGCGGCCACGTCAAAGCCTTCCTCTTCCGGGCCGGGGGCGTCCCAGTCCACGACGAAGGGGCGCAGGCCGCGCGCCGCCAGGTAGCGCAGCAGGCTGCGGTCGGCCGTGAGGTCCAGGATGTGGTAGCGGTTGATGAGCGACGGCACCACCAGGACGGGCGGCCCGGCGGCGCTGGCCTCGGCCGTGGTGCCGTAGTCCAGAAGGCGGGTGGTGCCCGCCGACCAGAGGACGGGCGGCGTTTCCAGGGTGCGCCTGTGGGGATGGTGGCGGTAGGCGAGAACGCCGTCGGCGAAACGCCGCGTGCGGCCCCACGCCTCGGCGGCGACGGCGCGCGCCAGGCGGTCCGGGTCAGCCGCCTTCAGGGCCTCGGTCAGATCCGCCGGCCAGGCGGGCGAGGAGGGCCTCGAGGGCGGTGACCCGTTCCTCGAGGGCGGCAACGCGGCGAGCGAGCCCAGGGTCGTCAGCCACTGCACCGTCATGTGCAGCGTCAGCGGGCGCGGGCCCTGACGCGGCGGTGTCGTCTTCGGCGGCATGGTCCTCGGCTTCCGTCCGGCCGGCCAGGGTCTGGGTCATGACGGCGAGGCCGCGCGCCATGGCCTCCGCCACGGCGGGGTCGGCCGCCACCGCGGAGACCTGATCCTGCCACAGGTCCATGTAGCGGCGGGCAAGGGACTCGTAGTCCGGGGCGGCGCTGTCGTCGTTCGACTCGTCCGTCATGATGGCCGCAGGGTAACCGAACCCGGACGGGCGGGAAAGGGGGCTTGCCAGGACATTCCGCGTGTTTTCTCAAACGCCCGTCGGGTGGCGCCATCTTTCGAGGCTCCGCCTTCGGCGGAGCACCTCAAGATGACTCGCCATTAAAGATATTCACCACATAATCGTCGTCTTGAGGTGCCATGCCCTCAGGCATGGCCTCGAAAGACGATTTTCATGCGCGGTGGTTGTCCGCGCCAAACGGATGGGGAATGTCCTGGCGGCTTGCCAGGACATTCCGCGTGTTTTCTTAAGCCTCCGTCGGACAACGTCCTTCGAGGCTCCGCCTTCGGCGGAGCACCTCAGGACGACGTCCTTCCATCGCGTCATGCTGCGGTGCTTTTGCCTCGGGGAAAAGCCTCGAAGCATCGCGGCCGGGCCGGCGGCGCGGCACCTCAGGGCAACGTCCTTCGAGGCTCCGCCTTCGGCGGAGCACCTCAGGACGACGCCCTTCGATCGCGTCATGCTGAGGTGCTTTTGCCTCGGGGAAAAGCCTCGAAGCATCGAGGTCGCGCCGGTCCGGACGGGGCGGGCCGGGCCACACCCTGCGGTTTACATTTGTTGTCCGCCTTGCGGCATGGCTTGCTGTTGCGCCAAAGCCGCTAAAATTTTATAAGAATAGTGTCGTGCCGATTCGGTACGGGGCGGCCCGTCTGGTTGAGGGTTGGCGCGCCGCGGCCCCCGGGGGCGGGCATGCGGCGCTCGTTTCTAGGCGGAAGGTTTGAGGGGCGCCACCCATTCAACAAAACGGGCAAAGACGGATGGCCCGGATTGTGAAATGGGTAGAAACCGGGGAGGGAAGGCCCCAACATGATTTTCATCAAGCCGGGGGGTGCCCCGGGGTCCGGCGCGAGGGGCCGGGCGCTTGACCGAAACACCGCGCGAGGTTGGAGGCGACATGCACACCTTGAAGGCTTCCCGTCCCGAGACGCGCCGCGAGGCGCAGAGCGGCTTCACGCTTCTCGAGCTGTCCATCGTGCTCGTGGTCATCGGGCTCATCATCGGCGGCGTCCTGAAGGGCCAGGAGCTTATCGGTTCGGCCCAGATCAACGCCGTTCAAACGGACATGCAGAACATCGAGACCGCCGCCAACATGTTCTATGCCACGAACAACGAGCCCATCACGGCGGACACCGACAACACGGGTGCCTGTGAGGCCGGTGGTTTCTGGGATGACATCGACTCCGTGGATGCGATCTCGGGCATTGATTTGGACCAGGATCCATGTGGTCCGGAAAACCCGCTTTCGAACCAGCGGTACGGTTTTGAAAATGAGCCGGGTGCCGACGGTGACACGGTTCAGAACGCGCTCGTCCTCCGGGGTGAAACCCTGAATGGCCAGCAGGCGGAGAACCTGGACAACAAACTGGACGACGGCAATCCGGAAACAGGGGCCTTGCGGAACATCGGCGGTGACGGCTGCAACGGTGGCGGTGACCCGGCCACGTGGGACGTAGACAACGCCGGTTGTAACGTCGCTTACGACCTGGGCAACCTGTAACCCAGGGAAAAGCAGGCGAACGGGAGCGGCGATCCTTAAACCGCACGGGTCTTCCGCTTTCCTTTCGGCAAGCGCCGCCCGGGCCCGGCCCGGGCGGCTTTTTGCCGGTGTCCCGCATTGCTGTCGGTCGGGCTTATGAAGTTGTTTACGAGAGCGGCGTCATCATCGGAACGCGGTTCGGGGCAATAAACGGGCGGTTCAAGGCGTGAGCGTTCTGTTCAAGGCCCTCAAGCGGGCCGCACACCATCATCAGGCCAATCGCGAGACGGACGGCGCGGAAACCGCCGGCGGGGAAGCGGTCTACGATCCCGAGGCGGCGCAGCCGGACGCGGCGGGGGCGCCCGGCCAGCTCTCGCCGAAGCCGGGCGGGCCGGGCCGGCTGCGGCTCGCCCTGCGGGTCCTGGCCCTGGTGCTCCTGGTCCTGGCGGGGGCGAGCGCCGGTCTGCTGTACGTGGCGGACGTGGAGCGGCTGCGCGACGTGGCCGTTCGGCTGGGTGTGGTGGCCGGCGAGGAAATGGCCCTTCAGCGCATGGCCGAGCAGGCGGATGCGCCGGCCGCCGGCGCCGGGGACGGTGCCGGGGCTGGTGGCGAGCCGTCGGCGGCCGGGCCGGAACAAGCCGGCGGCGAGCCGGCGGCGGGCGAGGCCGGCGACGGCACGGCCGCCGGCCGGGAAGCCCGGGAACTGGCCGCCGCGCGCGCCGACGATCCGGTGCCCGATCCGCCGCCCGCCGGGGGTGACGCGGCGCCCGCGAAGGAAACGCCAACCACCGGAAAGCCGGCGGACGACGGGGCGCCCGGGGCGGGGCCGCCCACGGAGCTCACGCGGGCCGCGCCGTCCCCGGCGGAAGCGGCCGGCGGCGGGGACGGGCCCGGCGCGGGCGGCCGCGCGCTCGCCGGCCTGCTGGGCCTCGTCAAGGCGGGCATGGAGAATCCCCCCGCCCCGGCGAAGCGGCCCTCGGCCCCGGACGGCGGCGAGGCGTCGGGCGATCCCGACAAGCTCTCCTCCGCCGGCTTCCCCGATCCCGACGCCGGCCAGCAGGAAACGGAGGCCGAGGTGGGCACCGTGCTGCCCGGCGGCGGCGTGACCGGCCGGGACGACGCGGGGGCCGGCGATGGCGAACAGGGCGATGCCGGAACGGCGGCCGGACAGAAGGCGGCCGGGGCGGACGGCGAACAGCGGACGGCGGCCACCGGCAAGGGGCTGGGCCCGCCGGTGGAGAAGGCGCCGCCGGGGGCCGGCGAGACGGCCGGCGTGAAACACGGCGAGGCGCCGCGAACGGGCGCCGTCAGCACGCCGCGGGGGCGTGTCGCCGTCAAGCCCGGCGGCCGCGAGCGCGCCCGCTGGCTGACGCGCGCCCATCGCGCCCTTCAGGCGGGCGAGCCGGAAGAGGCGCTGGGCTTTTACGAGCAGATCCTGAAAGGCGCGCCGCGCGATCCGCGCGCCCTGTTCGGGCGCGGCGTGGCCCTCCAGCGCATGGGCATGGAAGACGCCGCGCGCGGGGCCTACCGCAAGGTCCTGGACGTGGCGCCCGACCACGGCGGGGCGCTCGCCAACCTTCAGACCCTCATCGGGCGCAGGAAGCCGGCCGTGGCCCTCCGGCGCCTGTCCGAGCTGGCCGAGAAGCACCCGGACGTGAGCACCATCCCCGCCCAGAAGGCGGGCCTGCTCGCCGACACGGGCAGCCTTGATCAGGCCGTCAAGGCGATGAAACAGGCGGTGTCCCTGGCGCCGCGCAACCTGAACCACCGCCTGAACCTGGCCATCCTCAACGACCGGGCCGGCAACCGCGCCGCCGCCCTCAAGCACTACCGGGCCGCCCTCCAGCTCGCCCGAAGCACCGGCCAGACGCCCGACATGCCCGTGGAGCAGGTGAAGGCCCGAGTGGAATACCTGAAAAAACAGGTCGGGCGATAAGGGGAAGCGAATGGCCCGGAAGGGAATCCGGCGCGGCTGGGCGTTGCTTACCGGGAAGAACCGGCAAGGGCGGTTGTCGCCGGAAGGGCGGGCGCGTTATCTGCACCGCGTGAGCGACCATGTTGCCACCATGTTGACCCTGGTGGCGCTCGGCCAGTATCCGTGGACCGTCACCACCCTCGGCGGCGGCATCGTTTCCCACGTGGCGGCTTTCGGCACGTTTCTTCTGTTGGAAGGGGTGGCGGGGAGGGTTATGCTTGAGGGTGCAGTGCGGCAAGAGGAAAGTCGCTCATGGTAGAGTATTTGTACTTCCTGACCAGCCTGGTTCTCGGCATCGGATGCGTCCTCTGGTATTTCCATTACATGACACGGCCGGAACCGGGTGGTGGCGACCGAGACGAGCCCCGGGAATAACGTGGCGGCCACGCCGCTTCTGATGGTCGGAAAAGGCCCGGGAAAGCCGCCCCAATGTACCTCTTCAACCACTTCGGCCTGAACGGCCACCCCTTCAGCCTGACGCCGGACAGCCGCCTGTTCTATGACGGCGCCGAGCGGCGCGACATCCTGGCGTCGCTCACCTACGCCATCAAGCGCGGCGACGGGGTGCTCAAGATCACCGGCGAGGTGGGCAGCGGCAAGACCATGCTGTGCCGCATCCTCCTGCGCATGCTGGAGGACGAGGAGGTGGTGGCCTATCTCAACGCGCCGCCGCCCGACCGGCGCGGCATCCTGCGCAGCCTCATGCGCGAGTTCGACCTCGACGAGGACGAGCCCGACCGCATGATGGAGACCCTCAACCGCTTCCTCCTGGACAAGCACGCCGAGGGCCACCGCGTGGTGCTCTTCGTGGACGAGGCCCAGGCGCTCGGCCTGGACGGCCTGGAGACCATCCGGCTGCTGTCCAACCTGGAAACGGACACCCACAAGCTCTTGCAGATCGTGCTCTTCGGCCAGCCGGAACTGGACGAGCTGTTGAAGACGCCCGGGCTCAAGCAGCTCAGCCAGCGCATCACCTTCGCCTTCCGCACCCGTCCCCTGGGGCGCGGCGAGACGGAAGCCTACGTCCGCCACCGCCTCTACGCCTGTTCCAGCGACGGCCGCAACGATCACTTCACGCGGGGCGCCCTGCGCCTGCTGGCCATCGGCGCGCGCGGCGTGCCGCGGCTGGTGAACCTGCTCGCCGACAAGGCCATGCTCTCCGCCTACGCCAACAACCGCGGGCGCGTCACCGCCCGCGACGTGCGCGCCGCCGTGCGCGAGGGCAGCGTGGTGGGCGCCCGCCTGCCCTGGTGGCGCGCGGCGTGGCTGCCGCCGGCGGTGGTGACGGCCGGCTTGCTCGCCCTGGGGGCCGTGGCCTATGGTCTGGGGTCCCGCATGCCGGGTGCCGTGCCGGACGGGATCCTGTAGGGGGCTTGGTTCGGCCGGCAGGCCGTCGCGAGAAAAGGGGGGCGTGGTGCCCGTTGTCCTGCGCCGGGACGGTTTCCGGTTCTTTTTCTACGCCAACGAGGGCCACCCGCCCGAACGCCCGCACATCCATGTCCGCAAGGCGGGGATGGAAGCCAAATTCTGGCTGGAACCGGAGGTCCAACTGGCGCGGAACGATGGTTTCGACTCGCCCACGCTGCGCCTGCTTGCTAGGATGACGGAAGAAGCCAGGGAAGAGCTGGAGCGCGCTTGGCATGCCTACTTCTCCTAAACGCGTCACCACGGACGCCGACAACCTCTGGGTGGAACTGGCGGACGGGCGAACCATCGGTGTGCCCCTGGCCTGGTTCCCCAGGCTCCTGCACGCCACGCCGGCACAACGGGCCGCCTGTGAATTGACTCCGCGTGGCATCCACTGGGACGCGCTGGACGAGGATATTTCCGTCGAGGGCCTTCTCGCCGGCTGGGGCGACCGGACCAGTCACCGGGACGCAGTTGCCTGAGTCTGTTACGATACGCGTTTCTGTTACAAAGCAGGCGGCCGCACCCCTGGTGCGGTGAGGCCGTGTGACGCCCTCGGGCGGGGGCGTCGAAGGGGGGAACAAGGACCATGGACATTCAGAATCTTCTCCAGACGGTGCCGCAGCGCAAGGCGTCCGACCTGCACCTGGCGCCGGGGCGGCCGCCGCTCATGCGCATCTCCGGCGACGTGGGGCAGGTGGACGGCCGGCCGCTGGAGGCCGATACCATCCGCAACATGCTCCATACCATCATGACGGAGGAGCAGCGCCGCCTGTACGAGACGGACCACGAGGTGGATTTCGCCGTCTCCGTGGGCGGCGGCGCGCGCTTCCGCGTCAACGCCTTCACCACCCACCGCGGGCCGGCGGCCGCCTTCCGCCTCATTCCGCAGACCATCCCCACGCTCGACGACCTGAACGCGCCGCCCATCTTCCAGCGGCTGGCCGAGCGCGAGCGCGGCGTGGTGCTGGTCACGGGGCCCACGGGCAGCGGCAAGTCCACCACCCTTGCCGCCATGATCGACCCTCTCAACCGCACCACGGCCAAGCACATCCTCACCATCGAGGACCCCATCGAGTTCGTCCACGAGCCGCAGCAGGCGCTCATCAACCAGCGCGAGGTGGGCGAGCACACCAACTCCTTCGCCCGCGCCCTCAAGAGCGCCCTGCGCGAGGACCCCGACGTCATCCTCGTGGGCGAGATGCGCGACCACGAGACCATTTCCCTGGCCCTCACGGCGGCCGAGACGGGGCACCTCGTCTTCG
>CAJXLG010000045.1 GCA_913055885.1 uncultured Rhodospirillales bacterium | reverse complement strand
GGCAAAGGGAGAGCACACGGATGAACCCCACCCGCCAAGCAAGCCGGCTCATCAAGGCCATCGAAGGGATGGGGCTTGCGTGCGAGCGCCGCAAGTCCCGATCCAGCGAAGCCGAATACCTGTATGTAACCGGCGCCGACGGCGACACGGTCAAGGTCCGGCTTGCGGCTCACGCCGGCCGCCCGACGCACGAAAAGCAATTCGGCGCGCCGGATTACGAACTTGCCAAGGGGCAGGGCCACGATTTCGCCGAGGCCGATGACGCCGCCTGTGTGCGGTGGCTTGCTGAGCGCTTCGCCGTCACCCCACCCGCGCGGACGGACCCGGACCGCCGCGAGGCTGCCAGTGCAGCCGCGCGCAAGGCGAGCCGGACCCGAAATCAGCGCCGCCAGGACGCCGAAGAAGCGATCACCCGCGAACTGGTCGTGGCCTGGCGCGGCCAGCCCGGCGCCCTGCCAGCCGCGAACCGTTTACTTGCCGGCTATGACGTCACGCAGACGGCTGCGCGCCGTATCCGCGCCGAAGTCCAGAACCGCCGCAAGATAGGGTCTGTGGCTGTAATCCATGATCCGATCACAATGGCTGATCGGCCAAAGGGGCACCCCCGGTCACACTGGCAGACGCTCGTTGACCTGCCATGGGTCGTACACCTGGGTGACTCCGAGCGTGTGGACGGACCTGGGCGTCGCTACCCCACCCGCGAGACCGCCGAGTCGGCGGCCGACGATTGGCGCGAAAAACTCTGCCTGGATGCCGACACAGAGTGAGGGGCGGCCGTCGAACCGCGACGCCCGCAGACAGAGAGGACCAGAGCCATGACCGAAGCACGCTACTACCGAGTCGTCAGCACCCTGCCCGTGCTGCCCCTGACCACCGCCCACGAGACGCCCGAAGCGGCGTGGTGGGCATGGGAACGCAAGGCCGAGCGCGCGGGTTACGACGTCGGCACGGCACGGGCTGCCGCCAACCCCCGGCTCGCGGCGGGCACCACCCGCCGCGCCGTGGAGGAAGGCGCGGATGTGTCCGAGGGCGGCGGCAAGGTCGGCAACGGCCGATGGTGGCTGACCAGCCGCTACATCGAAGAAGCTGACGCCGACATCTGACGCGATGCCCGACGGTGCCTCGCCAAGCGCGGGGCATCATCGGACACCGCAAACCGGGCCGCAGGCCCGACAGTAGGAGGACGAAGCCATGACGGAAGAACGCGTCTACGCCTGGGATAAAACCAACGGCCAAGCGGTCTACCGCATCCCCGGTCACCAGCACGGTGACGGCCAGGTTGACACGGATGATAATCCGGTCTGGCTGCTGGCGAATGACGACGACCTGGCCCGCGATCAGGTCGATGTCTACGATCTGCCCGAAATCGCCGTGCCGGACTGAGCGATGCCCGACGGTGCCGGCTGCGCGCCGGCACCACCGGACACCGCAAGCAAGGAGGACAGGGTCATGAAGTATGCTGTGATTACCAACTTCGGATCCTTCAACGCCAACGAAGGTTTTGTCTACGCTGTCTTTGACACGCCGGAAGAGGCGCGAGAAGCAGAACAAGAGGATATGGGCCATCTTCCAGACGGCACCCCGATCACGCCTTCACGTGCCGTCCGCGTTCCGGACGATGATCCCATTCTCCACGGCGGGCGGCTGTTCGAGGACATGGCGCATCATTACGACCACGTTGACGACCCTTAAGCGATGCACGGTAACGGCGGCCCCCTTGCGCGGCCACCAATGAGGAAAGCACCCATGGAACCGCTCATCATTCGCCTCGCGTTGGCCACTCCGGTCATCCCGGGGCCACGCCTCACCCTGGACGCCGTCCTGGCGGCCGCGCTCTACCGCGAGACCGGGGATCTGAGCGCGGCGCACGACGACCTGCCCCTCGCTAGGTCCGACGGTGTCCCGCAGGCGTCCCAGGCGTTCATCGAAGAGCCGGCCCGCTGGCTGCCGATCCAGGCCAGCCGGCGCCTCCAGACGACGGGGCCCATCGCCGTCGGCCCCCGAACCCCGGCGATCCGCCGGGCGTCCGGGCCGTACCGCAACCGCGTGACGGACTATGTCGCGGCCGCGACACCCGCCGTCTGGTGGCAGGCTCACGGCGACCGCGCGGAGATCGAAGCGACGCTCAACAGCCTCATGGGCGTGGGGACCAAGGCCACCCACGGCTGGGGCGAGATCAAGGGATGGGACGTGTGGCCAGCGCGCGCCGATCACCCGGGGTGGCTGGACACGGAAGGCACGCCCTTGCGCCCCGTTCCCGTCCATTCGTGGACGGCCGCCGGGCTCTCGCTGGACACCCGGGTGATCGATGTGGAGACGTGGCGGCCGCCGTACTGGCGGCGCGACGACGCCATACCGTGCGTCGTTCCACCCGCCGAGGACCCGCAGGACCCCCGCCGCCTCTTTGCCCGTCTCGGAGACTGCAATGGTTGATATTCCCACGGATGCCCTGCGGTTCTTCTGGGACCATTTCGGGTGGTACATGGTCCCGGCCGACGCGGAGCCGGTGGACCGGCCGTGCGATCGCACCGGCCGCACGGACTTTCCGGTCTACCGGACCCAGAAAGCGGCCCTGTGCGGCCCGGCCTTCGCGCTGTCGCGCAACCATCCCCATGCGCTCCAGGGCAAGCCGGCGATGCGCCTGGGGGCCGCGAAATCGGCGGCGCTCATCCGGCCCGGCGGCACCATCCTCATGGCGGATGTCCTGCCGGACCGTCCCGGCGGCATCGAGCGCCGGGATACGGCGTGGCGCACGGTGCCGAACTGGCAGGCGGAAATCCTGGCCGATCCGCCGGAACCGCCTTTCATGTATGTGGTCTTTCAGCGTGATCCGGCGATCGAGGCCAATTTGCGCATCACGGTCTCCACGGGCCGCGTGCATATCTGCGCCGATAGCGTGCTGTCGGTCGATACGGCGCGCCTGGCGCGCGCCCGCCACGCCCTGCCCGCTGGCTGCGCCGGCAAGACATGGCGCCGCGCGGTGTGGCTGCGCGACGCCGTCGCCGCCGCCGCCGTGACCCGCGATTGGGCAAAAGCGGAAATGGACAAGCTGGAAAAGAGGTGCCCCGGCATCCGCGCGGCCCTGCCCGATCTGCCGCGCGAGCACACCCCGGAGCACCAGGCCCTGGGCCTCATCACGGCCCAGGCGGACAAGGAGGGTTCGTGATGGAACAGCTGGCGATTCAGGTCCCGGCGCCGGAGAATCTTCACCGGCTCAAGAGCCTGATGCACCAGATGTGCGGCTCGCGCGAGGCGCGCGACTACACCGCCTTCATCGATCCGGTCCAGCCGACGGCCGATCCGGTGCGCGTGCTCATTCGCGCCACGGAGCTTCCGGCGGGCCTGTCGGGGGCGCCCATGACCGCACCGCAGGCGGGGGAGACGCGGCCGTTCGTGCTTTACGCGTCGCCTTCCAAGAAGGTCAACGCGAAGAACAACCGGCTCCGCAAGAGCCTGCCGGATCCGGAATCGCGCATGCGATGGCTGCACGACAAGGCGCGCGTGGCCGGCTGCTGGCTGAGCGACGACACCACGATCACGGCCACGCACCGCTGGCCGACGCAACGCGACGACGACCGCTTCACCTTCACGGCCGTGCAGGTCAGCGGCCGCTTGACGGTCACCGACCCCGACGCCTTCGCCCACGCCCTGCTCGCGGGCATCGGGCCGGGCGCGACGTGGGGCATCGGCGGTCTATTCCTGGTTGACGAGGAGGCCCCATGACGGAACAAACCTACTGGCACATCAGGTTCACCGGCACCATTACGCCGATGGACCCGTTGGCCACCTGCCCGCCCCACCTGACGCGGCGGCAGAACGACCCCACGCCCATTCCGCACATGCCCGTCTACGAGGGCGGCACGGTGGAGCAGCGGCCCTATTTCCCGGCCGCCGGCCTGCGCGGCGCCATCCGCCACGCCGGTGTCGAGTGGCTGCACAACCAGCTCGGCACCGCGTTTGACCTGGACACCTTCTATCTCCTGACGGTCGGCGGCGCCAAGGGCTCCGGCGACGAGGACCGGGAAGACGTGGCCGCTGCCCGTGCCTTCCGCGCGCGCAACCCGCATATCGGCTTGTGGGGCGCGGGGGCGCCGTGGATGCGCTCGCGCATCCGCATGGGCCACGCCGTGGCGCCGGAGGCCGTCGCGCCCGTCCACATCGGAGGCGTCCGTGGTGATGACGTCATGCGCGCCCCGGAATTCGCCCACGCCATGCTCGCGGAAAGCGACTGGCGGACGTGGCAGGACCAGGCGGCGCTCCTGCACGAGCGCACCCGGCTCCGCGCGGAACGCCCCAACGCGGACAAGGAGCGGGTGTCCGAAATCGACGGCTCCATAAAGGCGATCAACGAGCAGCTCACGCGCGACGTGTCGGTGCAGCTTCCCCTCGCCGGTTTCCAGGCCATTCCGGCGGGCGTGCCGCTCCGGCACCGAATGGAGCTTCACGGCGTGACGCCGATTGAGGCGGGGCTGTTCCTGCAGCAGCTTTCCATGTTCGCCGCCGATCCCCTCGTGGGCGCCCAAAAGGCCCGGGGCCAGGGCCGCATTGCGGCCGAATGGAAGATCGAGGCGCGCCCGATGCACCACCTTGGCTTTGATCCGGCGGGGTGGGCTACCATCGGGGACGACGGGCTGACCCTGGACGATCCGCGCGACGTCATGGGCCTGGACGCCTTCAACGATGCGTTCAACGACCCGGACAACTTCGACTTCCGTGCGGGGGCGCGATGACCGGCATCGAAACCCTAACGGAACGCGCCTTCGCGCCGGACGGCCCCCTGGCGGCGCGCGGGTACGCCCACAACGCCGCCCAGGCCCGCTATGCCGCCGCCGTGGCGCGCGGCATGGCGGACGGCAGTGCCGTCAACGCGGTTGAGGGCGAGACGGGCACGGGCAAGTCCCTGGGCTACGCCGTGCCCCTGTGCCTGGCCGTGGCCCTGGGCGGCGACGATGCCCGGGGGATGGTGTCCACCTTCACACGCGGCCTGCAACGCCAGCTCGTGGAGCGCGACCTGGTGGTGGCGCGCGACGTCGTCGAGGATCTGACGGGCACCCGGCTTTACGTCGCCCCCCGCCTCGGGCAGGCCAATTTCGCCGATCCCGACCGCGCGGACTCGCGCGCGGACGCCTACCGGAAGGCGGGCGACGCCGAAGCGGCGGCCATGCTCGAAGCCCTGGCCGCGTGGGCGCGCCGTGACGACACCTCGGGCCTCACGGCGGACTGGCTGGAGGACGGCCACGCCCTGCCCGACGGCCTGACGGCCGATGACGTGGGCCAGACGGCGGGCGGCCCCCGCACGACCGCTTACGAGCGTCATCTGCAGGAAGCCCGTCAGGCGGACGTGCTGGTCGTGAACCACGCCCTTCTGGTCCTTCACTTGCGCTTCGGCATTCTGGGCCAGCGCCCCGACGTGCTGGTGGTGGACGAAGCCGACCGCCTGGAAACGGCGGCCGGCGGTCTGTTCGATACCTCGATTGCGCTGCGCCGGGCGCACCGCGTGCTGACGGCGGCGGGCCTGGACACGGCCGCGGTGGACCACCTGGACACCGTCGCGGAGCGTCTGGCGGATCGCGGCACGGTGGGGGCCGGCCGTCAGCACGTCCTGCTTGCCCCGGACATGCCGCAGCGCGACCTTGCCGAGATAGGCGGCGGCATGGCGAGCCTGCGTGCCACCATCGCCGAGGCCCCCGCGCCCGACGATCCGGCGATGGCGAAGGACCTGGCCGTCCTGCGCGCCCAGGCGGCGTCCCTGGAAAGGACGGCGTGGCGCAACGACCCCCGGGCGGAGGTGGCGGCCCTGCGCTGGTCCCCGGCGCGGCAGTATCCGGCGATCCAGGCGCGACAGGCGGAGCCCGGGCGCATCGGCGGCCTGGTGGCCTACGGCGACCCGCCGGCGGCGGGCCACACGCTGTTCACCTCTGCGGTGCTCGATGCGCCGGGCACCGGGGCGTCCTTTGCCAGCCTGCTGCACACTTTGGGCATCCATGACCGGTCGCTGGTCAGCCCGGCGGCCACGCGCGTGGCGCCCGAGCGGTTCGGGCACATGGCCCTGGTCCTGGCCGATCCGGCGGCGCCGCGCCCCACGGCGCGGGACGCGGATGGCACCGCCGCCACCACGGCCGAGTGGCTGGACTACGCGGCGGCGGGCGTCCGCGCGGCGCGGGCGGAGGCCGACGGCCCGGGGGCGGGCCGAACGCTGGTCCTGACGCAGAGCTACGCCGACGCGACGGCCCTGGGCGCGCGGCTGGAGGGCCTGGACGGCCTCATGGTGCAGGACCGGGGTGGCCTGGACTCCCTGTCGGCGGGGGCGGCGGCCTTCGGCGACACCCCCGGCGCGGTGTGGCTGACGCCCGTGGGCTGGGAGGGGCTGGACCTGCCCCACCTGGTGGACACCCTGGTGGTGACGCGCCTGCCCTTTCCGGCGCCGGACCCGGTTCGGCAAGCGGTCATCCGGGTGGTACTGGAGAATCGCGGGCTTACGGAGGCCGCCATCCGGCGCACCATCCAGGGCGACGCCTGGAACCGGGCGCGACGGCTGTTGCGCCAGGGCATCGGACGCGGCATCCGGGCGGCGGACGACCGGGCGACGGTGTGGCTCCTGGACCCGCGCTTCCCGGGCCCGGAATCGTGGTCACGGGCGGCCGGGCTGGCGGCGGCGGACGGCCGCTTCACGGCCTTTCGGCCCTGCATCCCGGAGCGGTTCCGCGCGGGGCCGTTCTCGGCTTACGAGACGGCGCGGCTCTTTCCGGCCGACGGATCGGCGCCTTTTTCGCCCGACACGGCGGCCCAAAATGCGGCGATCTGAGGCGCTTGGCCGGTGGCCGGGTGTGGAGACTCGCCATTTGGCGGGTCGTGGCAACCGTACGCGTCATCGACCACAGCGGCACCGTGGTGTGGAGACTCGCCATTTGGCGGGTCGTGGCAACCGCGACGCCATCCCCACGGACCGACGCCGTGGTGTGGAGACTCGCCATTTGGCGGGTCGTGGCAACTGGTCCGCACCCCAGGATTGGGCCGCAGGAGATGTGGAGACTCGCCATTTGGCGGGTCGTGGCAACGGCCGGTCGGTGACGCAAATCCGGCGCCGGGGTGTGGAGACTCGCCATTTGGCGGGTCGTGGCAACGCCGTGCTGACAATCTGCGTGGCGGAGCTCGGTGTGGAGACTCGCCATTTGGCGGGTCGTGACAACGCCTCGCCCTGCATCGCCTGCGCCAGCGCCGGTGCCGGGACTCGCCGTTTGGCGGGTCGTGACAACGACGGGGACCATCAGTGCCGGACGTGCGGGGGTGTGGAGACTCGCCATTTGGCGGGTCGTGACAACTGGGAAAGAATTCTCGACAAGACAAAGCAAGGTGTGGAGACTCGCGATTTGGCGGGTCGTGGCAACATCAAAAGTCCCGCACGCCAGCCGGGCCGGGGTGTGGAGACTCGCCATTTGGCGGGTCGTGACAACGCGTGCCGCGACAGCCCCACCGCGGGCATGGGTGTGGAGACTCGCGATTTGGCGGGTCGTGGCAACAGCATAGTGGTGGCGCGGTTGGTGCGCGCGATGTGTTGAGACTCGCGATCTGGCGGGTCGTGACAACGTGAGCAGCCCCAGGGGCACGTCCGGATGGGGTGCAGAGACTCGCCATGTGGCGGGTCGCGTCTTGTAAACGAATAACGGGGATTGGTGATGACCCAGGAACAGGAAGAAGGTTACACGCCCGGCGACCTTCATGTGGCGCGCTACGCCGCCGGGCTCTCGCTGTCCGACCTGGCGGAACTGGCGGGCGTCCAGGAGCGGGCGGTGCGGCGCTGGCTGTCGGGCGCCAAGCCGGTCCCCCCGGACCTCATGGATGCCCTGCACCTGATCCTGGACGACATCGGCGTCATCGCCGACCGGGCGGTGGCGGCATATGAAGAATCGGGCCAGACGGACGTGGTCCTGGTGACCTACGACCGCAACCAGGACATCCGCCGCTACGGCCAGCCGATGCCGGCCCGGGGCCACGCGGACGGTCCGTTCGCCGGCGCCCACACCGAGGCCGTCGCCCAGGCCGCCGACGCCATCCGTGAGGCCGGGGGGAGTGTCCACCTCGTCCTGTTCGACGAGGAATCCTTCACGGCCTGGCTGCTGGAAAATGATCGGGCCCTGGACGGGTCCGCCCTGGCGGAATGGGGAACAGGACAACTGGAAGAATGCCCCGTGACCCCCTGGACAAATCCCCCTCTTGACCCGGGCTGACGGGTCTGCTACATCGAAAAAAGCAAACTACCACAATCCGTCCAAAAGCCCGGCCGGGGGCCGCCCCGCGCCGGGCTGTTTGATTCCGGGGGTCCGTCATGCCCAGGCGCGCGCCGCGCATCTGCCCGGGATGCCGCCGGCAGGTCCCGGGCGGCGAGCGCTGCCCCCGATGCAGCCGGGCCCGCCACCAGGAAACGGACGACCGCCGCCCTTCGGCCAGCCGGCGCGGCTACGGGCGCCGCTGGCAACGCCGCCGCGACCGCATCGTAAAACAGCGCGGCACCACTTGCGAGGCGTGCGGCCGGCCCGTCACCCTGCGCCGGGCCGAGGCCGCCGGCCCCATGGCCGTGGCCCACGTTGACCACATCGACCCGGCCGGCGGGGATCAGGACGCCAACCTCCAGGTCCTGTGCGAGCCCTGCCATTCGCGGAAGACGGCGCGCGAGGACGGGGGATTCGGGAACCGGGGAGGCCGCCATGACCACCAGGGGCCGAAAACCGGACCAGACGGAGACGGCCCCGAACGCCCTCACGGCGGTACCGGACCCGCCGGAGACCCTGGAGGCCGACGGCCGCGAGGAATGGCACCGCGCGGCGGATGACCTGGTGCAGCGCGGGGGCCTGACGCCGGGCGCTTTGGCGACGCTGCACCATTACTGCCTGGCGGTGGCCCGGGCGCGCGCCATGGAGCGCGAGATCGCGCGCCTGGACAGCCCGTTCGTTCAGTCGGACCGCAGCGCGCCGCGCATGCACCCGGCCTACCGGGAGATGGACAACGCCGTGGCGACGGCGCGCCAGCTCGCCGGCGAGCTTTGCCTGACCCCGGCGGGCCGCGCCAAGCTCAAGACCGCGCCGCCGGACGAGGCCGACGGCTGGGATGGCCTCCTCGGCGATTAACCCGAGCGATGTCCGGCCCGAGTGGCTCTTCGACGACCGCCCCTTGCCGGACCCGCTGGGCTACGGCGACCGCATGGTGCGGTTCATCAAGAACCTCACCATCACGGAGGGTCCCCTCGCCGGCCAGCCGCTGTCCCGGGTGCTGGCGGGCTGGCAGGAACGCCTCATCCGGTACATTTATGGGAACGTGGACCCGGAGACGGGCCTTCGCTACATCCGCGACGTGGCGGTGTGGATACCGACCGGCAACGGCAAGACGACGATCTGCGCCGGCATCTCCCTGGGTCACCTGGTTGGCCCCCAGGTCGAGGCCGCCGGCCAGGTGTTCAGCGCCGCCTCATCGCAATATCAGGCGGGCATCCTCTACGAGATCATGCGGCGCACCGTGACGCGCGACCCGGCGCTGGATCGCCGCGTGAAGATCACCGAACACGAAAAACAGATGAAGCATCACGGCAGCGATTCTTTCATGAAAGCGCTGTCCCATGATGCGGAGCTGAACGAGGGCACCAACGCCAGCCTCCTCCTGGGGGACGAGATTCACGCCTGGCCGGCCGTCTCGGGCCGTAAGCTGTGGCGCGCGCTGCGCAAGTCCCAGGGCAAGCGCGCCAACCCCCTGGCCATGACCATTTCAACGGCGGGTGAGGGCACCAACAACTTCGCCTTCGACCGTTATCGGTATTCCTGGCGCGTTCACCGTAGGGAGGTGGACGACCCCTACTTCCTTCCGGTCATCTTCGGGCCGCCGCCGGAATGGACGGAAGACGAGCTGCCCGATTGGCGGGACGAAGACTATTGGCGCCTGGTCAACCCGGCCCTCAGCGACGGATTCCTGGACATCACGGCGCTGCGCCAGGAGGCCAACGAGGCGGCCAACATGCCGTCGGAGGTGCCGGCCTTCCGGCGGTACCATCTCAACGAGTGGCAGACGGGCGGCGCCGTCTCCTGGCTGCGCCCGGATGCCTGGCGCGCCTGCGGGGAGGCCGTGGACCTCGCGGCGGCCGAAGGTGGCCCGGCCTGGATCGCCGCCGACCTGTCCTCGACGGAGGATTTGACGGCCGTCGTGGTCGCGGTGCCGCGCGATGACGGCACGTTCGGCGTTGTGCCGTACTGTTTCGTCCCCGAGGCCAATCTCGCGATCCGTGAGGAACAGGATGGGGTGCCGTACCCCCGATGGGCGAAAGAGGGCTGGATCATTCCCACCCCGGGGCCCGTGGTCGATTACGACATGGTCGTGCGGACCATCAAGGACCTCGCCGCGCGCTTCGCCGTCCAGGAAATCCTGGTCGATCCATGGAACGCCCAGGCCGTACTCAACGACCTGCAGAACGACGGGCTGCCGGCCGTCAAGCACCGCCAGGGCTACGGCAGCATGCACCCCGTCATGACGGAGGCGCAGCGCCAGGTGAGGCTCGGCCATGTGGCGCATGGTGATCACCCGGTCCTCACGTGGTGCGTCCACAACGTCGCCGTGGACCGGGATCCGGCGGGCAACATCAAGCCCAATAAGGCCCGAAGCAGGGAACGCATCGATGCGGCGGTCGCCATGATCATGGCCCTGGGCCGCGCGGCGGAGATGGGGGGCGCTCCGGCGCGCAAGGAAAGCGTCTACGAACAACGTGGAATCACGGTGGTGTGATGGCTGACAACGACCAAACCGAGCCGGCTGCTTCCGGCTGGCACGTGCGCATCGACCTCCGCGACGTCCTCGCCGGCGTCGGCGTGGTGGTCACGGCGGGCGGCGCCTGGTTCATCCATCCGGGCCTGGCCGTCATGGCCGCCGGCCTCGGAATCATCGGCCTGGCCGTCTGGCTCGTGCGCCGCTGATGGCCTTCCTGGAGCGCCTGGTCGGCACCGGCGCCGGTACGGACACCGTCGCCCAGGAGCCGACGGCGAACACCACCCCGCCCCCGGAAGACGATTTCTGGTTCGAGGGGCTGGCGGGTCCCACGGCGGCCGGCTACCGGGTGGCGGTGGCCGATGCGCTGCGCGTCCCCGCGGTCCGCCGCGCCGTGGCCGTGCTGGCGGGGGCGGTGGCCTCGCTGCCCCTGCACATCTACCGCCGCACGGAGGACGGCCGCGCCATAGCCCGCGAGCATCCGCTGTACGACGTGGTCCACACCGCGCCGGGCGATGACCAGGACGCCCATCAGTTCTGGCAAAGCATGACCGCCTCCGTGATCTGCTACAACGTCGCCTACGCCGAAATCATCCCGGGCCGGCGCGGCGCCGTGGACCAGCTCCGCTGGCTCCCCACCACGGATGTCCAGCCGATCCGGCTGGCCAACGGCCGCCGCGCCTATCGCCACACCGATCCGGAGACGGGGCGCACCCGCCGGCTCATGCCGGGCGAGGTCTTCATCCTGCGGGGCCTGGACCTGTTCGGCCACGGCCGCGACCGCAGCGTCATCGACGACGGCCGCGACACCATCGCCAACGCCCTGGCCCTGACGGACTACATCGGCAAGAACTGGCGCAATGGCACGCGACTGTCGGGCGTGCTCCAGCACCCGGAAACCCTGTCCGACGAGGCCGCCGACCGCCTGCGGCGGTCCTGGCACAAGCAGTACGCCGGCAACGCCAACGCCGGCCGCACCGCCGTGCTGGAGGAGGGCATGACCTTCCACCAGCTTTCCCAGACCAACGCCAACGCCCAGCTCTATGAGCAGTGGTCCCATCTGGTGCTGGAAATCGCCCGGCTGTTCGGCGTGCCGTCCATTCTTCTCGACGCCAGCACCAAGACCTCCACCTACGCGTCGGCGGAACAGTTTTTCATCTCGTTCGTCGTCCACAGCCTGAACCCCTGGCTGACGGCGATACAGAGGGCGGTGAACACGCAGCTCGTACTCGCCCCCGACACCTACTACGCCGAATTCAACGTCCAGGGGCTCATGCGCGGCGACCACAAGGCCCGCGCCGAATTCTACTCGTCCGGCATCAATGCCGGCTGGCTGACGCCGAACGAAGCCCGCGAGCTGGAAAATCTCAACCGCCGCAACGGCGGCGATGTCCTGTGGCGGCCCTCCAACGTCGAGCCGGCCGATTCCGATCCGGACGAACAAGGGGAGTCCTGAGCACCATGCCCTACCCCCGCATCCTCGCCCATGTCGCGGACATGCCCCTCGCCGTGAACCCGCCCAAGCTGGAGGCCGTCGTCCGGTTCCTGAACGAAAAGGGCGCCGGGACCGTGCTTTCGGCCGGGGAGATCGAGGCGCGCACGGGGGACGCCACCCGGGCCGCTGACGGCGACCAGGGCGGCCAGGGCGAGGCGGTGGCGGTGATCCCGGTCCGGGGCCTGATCGCCCAGAGGATGAACCAGGTGAACGACATCTCCGCCCCCGGCGGAACGTCCACGGAACAGCTGGTCGCCACCATCCGCGAGGCCGCCGACGACCCCCGGATCAACAGCATCGTCCTGGACATCGACAGCCCGGGCGGCGGCGTTCCCGGCATCCCGGAAGCCGCCGCCGCCATCCGCGACGCCACCAACCGCAAGACCGTGGTGGCGCAGATCAACAGCCTGGCGGCTTCCGGCGCCTACTGGCTGGCGGCCCAGGCCGGTGAGGTGGTCATCACGCCGTCCGGGGAGGCGGGCAGCATCGGTGTCTACACGGTGCATCAGGACATTTCGCGCGCAACCGAAGAGGCCGGCATTACCGTCAGTCTCATCTACGCGGGCGAGTACAAGACGGAAGGCAACCTGTGGGAACCCCTTTCCGACGAGGCCCGAGAGGCCCTTCAGGCGCGCGTGGACTACTACTACCGCATGTTCACGGCGGACGTGGCCCAGGGCCGTTCCGCCGCCCTCGGGCGCACCGTCACGGCGGCCGAGGTCCAGGGCGGCTGGGGCCGTGGCCGCACCCTGCCCGCCGAGTGGGCCGTGCGCGAGGGCCTAGCGGACCGCATCGCCACCCTCGACGAAACCCTGGAACGCCTTGCCGGCCCGCGCGAGGCGCGGGGCGGCGCCACGAACAGCCGCCGCCAGGGCGGCGGTCGCCGGGCCGGGGCGGACACCGGCGAGCCCGCCCCGGAAAACGACGCCGGTGATCCCCACGCCAACCGCCGCAAGGAACTTCAACTGTACGAGAGGATCTGAGCTCATGAACCGTCTCCAGGCGCTCCGTCAGAAGAAGGCGGACAAGACCGCCGAGGCCCGCGAAATCCTCAACGCGGCCGGCGACGAACCCATGACCGACGAGCAGCAGCAGAACTACGACGCGCTCATCGCCGAGATCGAGAGCCTGTCGCAGGACATCCAGCGCGAGGAACAACAACTGGAAGCCGAGCGGGCCCTCCCCGCCATGGGCGAGGGCCAGCAGACCGCGGCCCCGGCCCAGGGCGCCGAACGGTCCACGGTGCCCGCCCAGGCGCGCAACGACCGCGGCTTCGACAGCCTCGGCGACCAGCTCATGGCGGTGGCTCGCGCGGGCATGAACCGCGGTGACCCCACGGCCACGGACAGCCGGCTGGTGTGGGAGGCGGCGGCCGGCGCCAACGAGACGGTGCCCAGCGAGGGTGGCTTCCTCGTTGACAGCGCCTTCTCCACGGCCCTGCTGGACCAGATGCACGACATGGGCGACCTGCTGTCCCGGGTTTTCCGGGTCCCCATGCGGAACAGCAACCGCATCACCATGCCCGTGGTGGACGAGGACTCGCGCAAGGACGGCCGCCGCTGGGGCGGCGTCGTGGCCCACTGGGCCCAGGAAGGCGGCACCGCGCCGGAGAGTCAGCCCACCTTCAGGTCCCTGGAACTGCGCCTGCAGAAGCTCATCGGCCTGGGCTACGCCACCGAGGAAATGCTCCAGGATTCCGCCTTCCTGGGCGCCATCATGAACCAGGCCTTCCTGGAAGAGCTGACGTTCCAGTCCGAGGGGGCGGTGTTCGAGGGGTCCGGGGCCGGTCGCCCCTTCGGCTTCCTGAACAGCAGCGCCCTGGTGCCGGTCGCCAAGGAGGATTCCCAGCCCTCGGGCACCGTCACCACGGCCAACATCCAGAAGATGTGGGGGCGCATGCCGGTGCGCTCCAAGCGCAACGCCGTCTGGCTCGTCAACCAGGACCTGGAGGAGCAGCTCTTCGGCCTGACGCGCGGCGACGACACGGCGGTGCAGCTCCTCTACAGCCCGCCGGGCGCGACCAACAACCCGGACCAGACCAGCGGCCGTCTGCTCGGGCGGCCGGTGATTCCGTTCGAGCACTTCAACCCCCCGGGCGAGGTGGGCGATATCGTCCTGGTGGACCCGCGCTCCTACCTGATGGCGGACCGCCAGGGCATCCAGACGGACTCGTCCATGCACGTGCGCTTCGTCTACGACGAGATGTGCTTCCGCTTCACGCACAGGATCGGCGGGGAGCCGGCGTGGAACAAGCCGCTGACGCCCTACAAGGGGGCCACGCAGCGCTCGCCCTTCGTGGCCCTTGAGGCCCGGTAAGACAACGTCCCCCACTGAGACAGCGAGGACCCCATGAGTGCGAACGGCATGCTCGTGCCCGAGGAAGCCCACACCGTCCCGGCCCTGCCGCCCCAGGACATCAACGGCGGCGTGCAGTCGGTGTGGTGGCGCATGACCACCTATGCCCGGGCCGCCGTCGTCGTCGGCTTCGGGACCACGGCCGCCGCCCCCACGGCGATCCGCGTCCAGGCGGCGGCGGACGACACCGGCACCGACGCCGAGGACATCGGTTTCGCCTACTACCCCGAGGAAACGGCCGGCGCCGACACCCCGGGGCCGCGCGCCACGGCCGACGCCACGGGCCTGACGCCGGCGGGCACGGACGACATCTTCTACGTCCTGGACATCGACGCCCGCGACCTGCCCGACGGCAAGCCCTGGCTCTCCGTGGCCATCGATGCCGGGGCCGATTCCATCATGGCCCACGTCACGGCGGTGCTCACCGGCCCGCGCTATGCCGGCCGGGATCAGCCCAGCGTCCTGACGTAAAGGTGCCATGACCGCCCCGCCCGCCCCCCGCGTCGTCACCGGGCCGCAGGCCCCGGCCGTGACCCGGGACGAGGCCCTGGCCTTCCTGCGCGTTCCGGCGGACGAGGAC
>CAJXLG010000044.1 GCA_913055885.1 uncultured Rhodospirillales bacterium | reverse complement strand
ACACGGCGTATATCGACAGTGCGAATGATGGAGAATTTCTGGCATACAGCAGCATGTACGGATGGCAACCCCAAGGGCGCAGCACACCATCGCTGTCGCTTGGCGATTTGAATGACACGGCGTATATCGACAGTGCGAATGATGGAGAATTTCTGGCATACAGCAGCATGTACGGATGGCAACCCCAAGGGGGCAGCACACCATCGCTCGGTGACTTGACGAATGTTTCGTCGTACGCGACGGACGGCACGAATTACGGTTACATGGAAATACTGACACACGATGGTTATGGTTCGTGGAATGTCAAAACGGTCAGTAATCCCCCGTCTGCTGGACAGGTGCTGGCGTCGGACGGGTCCGGCGGCTATTACTGGAAATAAAAGACACGGGGAGTGTGATGTATCATTTTGTGTCGGGGCTGCCGCGATCCGGGTCCACCTTGCTCGGGGCGCTGCTTAGTCAGAACCCCCGAATACAGGCTGGGATGACCAGTCCTGCGCATCACTTAGTATCCGCGATTATGAGCGCGGCGGCTCCGCAGACCGAGGCGGGCGCCCTGATGGATGATGGTGCGCGTGAGCGCGCGGTCAAGAGCGTAATCGAGGGCGTACACCGGGACACGGACGCGGACCTTGTGTTTGACACGAACCGGAACTGGACTACCAAGATGTCCGTGTTAGCGCGCCTGTTCCCGGACTTCCGGATGGTGGCGATGGTGCGCCCGATGGCCTGGGTATTCGACAGCATCGAACGGAAGCACCGGGAGAGCCCGTGTTCGGTGTCCGGCATCTTCCCGCCGAACGCCCTCACGGCCCGAGAGCGGGCCGCCGCCATGGTGCGCACTGATGGGTTCGCTGGCGGACCGTCGCAAGCGTTGCGCGATGCCTGCTTCGGCCCGGAAGGGCACCGAATACTGGTCGTCGATTACCAGGCCCTCGCGAAGGAACCGGGAACGGTGCTGAATGTGATCTATCGGCACGTCGGGGCAGTGGCATGGCACGGCCACGATTTCTCCCACGTATATTTCGACGCCGACACGTTTGACGCCCGCCTCGGCCTGGACGGCTTACACCGAGTGCAGGGGGACGTGCGGCCGCCTGACCGCTCCTTGTCGTTGCCGCCCGACCTCGCCGAGGCTCTGGCCCGTCACGACTGGTGGCAGCACGATGTCGGCAACGCCGTCATCATTCGGGATCCAAGTGCGCTCTCATGACGGACCCGTTCGGCCGTTTGGTCCGCGACATCGTGCACGGGGTGCTCTCACGCCACCGTGCCGAGGAAGCGGGCCGCCGTTCCGAGCGAGATTCCGGCAGGGGCGGCAAGCGCTACCGGGCGCCCGCCGGCCCCACGGGGTATCGCATGGTCGATCCGCGGACGCCCGCGCCCGATACACCGACGGGGTGGCGGGAATGGAGCGACCGCCACGACAACCGCAACGACAACGGCGGGGAGCGGCGCGGCTCGCGCCTGGCGGCGGCGAGCGAAACGGCGGCCGTGGTGGACGGCGCCGCCGGTACCGTCACCATCGACCCGGTCATCACGCATGTGTGGCACCTGGACTGTGGGGGCGACGTCACCATTGACCTGCTACCGCCCCCGCGCCGGCTGCGCCAGACGGGCAGCCGCGTTACGTTGGCGGATCAGTGGACGGTCCAGGTGTGGTTTACGTTCCCCGCGCCCGCCGCGGTGTCGTGGCCGGACCATGTGCAGTGGCCGGGCGGGGAGCCCCCCACGTTGACCGGCGGGCGCCCGGACGCTGCGGATGTTGTGCCGGCTACGGACCTCGTCCTGGTGTCCACTCGGGATGGCGGTGCCACCTGGTGCGGCCAACTCGGTGCACGGGGGCTGCGATAATGCTGGGCGCATGGATGTGGCCGAATCCCGCGGATGAGTACGTGCTCGGCAACGGCATGAAGATTCGGGTGAAGGACGGCTTGCATGTCGAGGTACGGGCTGGCATCGGTGTGCATCCATTTGATCTGCCGTCCGTGCAGCACGGCAGCATCAGATATGATCTGGGGCGGCATTGTCCGGAAACGCACCGGACCGGAACTATGACCATTTATAATGCAGACAGAGAGCCGGAACAAACATTCACATCGGATGCTTCTGTTACTTATAATGACTGTGAGCTAACAGACTCCACGGATTATGAAAGAGCCACCATCGTGGCGACCGAAATGCACTCCATTACACCTGACTGGCCAAGCCTCTCCGCCAACGGGGTTGTCACACGAGACGATTTGACCGAAGAAGTACAGTCCGCAAATAGTTTCTTTGGGATATTATGCGTCAGCACAAAAATGTCGAGACGCATGAACTGGGTCCATCAATATATGACATATGTTTATAGATGTTGGCCCTATTCTTCGTTGGGTGGACCAGAAGCTACTATATACACACATTATGTCGGCAACACCGAAAAAAGTATTGCTTATACGAGCATATTCCTCAACACATCACAACGAATAAATGTAGACGAGGACAGTGGTGAGTATACGCAGACGTGTCAGGATGGCTATCGACCGTATGTTAGCGACGAAGATTATTATGTAATAGATGTTGACGGGTATACAACAATAGAATGCAGTAACAGTGGCGACATAACAACTGATGTCGCCTCAATAAATGGTGTCGTTCCAAATAAGAAAAATGAACCGACAAACGCTTGGCTGCTTTACCGTCCAACCGAGTCCGACGGATACGGAATTTACAGTTTTGACTTTGACGGCGACCCGGTATTTGTAAGCGAAATACCGGCTCCACTGGAAAACATAACATATATACCGGAACATAATATCCTGCTCGGAATACACATAGAAGAAACAAACAGCGGATACAACTATTCTATTTACTATCGTGTTATGAGCGCACACGGACAATGGAATGCGACACGGGCGGTGTTTGCGGCAACGAACACGCCCGAAGATGTGAATATGTCGATCAGGTACGCAGACTGAGGCGCACCCGGTTTCCTGAGACACGCGATTCTGGAAGGATCGGATCAGGAGCCGGAGGAAGCGATGCGAAGCGACGAGGACACGAAGGCCGAGGAGGAGGCGCCGGCGGGCCCGGAGGCCTCCGGGCCCGCCGGCGCGACGAACGAGCAACCGCCGGGCCGGGGGCAGCGTTGGACAGCGGCTCGCAAGCGGGCCGTGGTGTTACGGCTTCTGCGAGGCGAAGCCCTGGACGCGGTTTCCCGCGAGGCAGGGGTGTCGGTAGCCCGACTGGAAAAGTGGCGCGACAAGGCCCTGAACGGCCTGGAGGAGACCCTCAAGGATCGCGAGGGAGACCCCTTGCAGACCGAGCTGGATACGGCCCACCGGCGCATCGGGGAGCTGTCCATGGAGAAGGAGCTTCTTGAGGACAAGGTTCGGCGGCTGGAGAATGGCCGCCCTTTGGGACGGCGGAGGTCGAAGAAATGAGCCGGACCATTTCGGCCTCCATGAAGCAGCGGTTCGGCGTTGAGCGCGTCTGCCGGGCCTGGGGTGTTGGTCGGGCAAGCGTCTATCGCCATCGGCAGGATGGTGGCGAAGCGGCGACGCCTGCCCCGGGCAAGCGGGGTCCGAAGACGGCCACGGACGATGCCGGGTTGCTGGCGGCCATCCAGGCGGACCTGGCGGAGAGCCCGTTCCGGGGCGAGGGGCACCGAAAAGTCCATGCCCGCCTGCGGCGCCGGTCGGGGATCATGGTGGCGCGCAAGCGGGTGCTGCGGATCATGCGGGAAAACAACCTGTTGTCGCCGAGCCGTGTGCCCAAGGCGCCCGTGAACGATCATGACGGCCGGATCACCACGGATGCTCCCAACGATACCTGGGCCACCGACGCGGCCAAGGTGCAGACCGCCGATGACGGATGGGTCTGGCTGTTCGTCGCCGTGGAGCACTGGAACGGTGAATGCGTGGGCTGGCACGTCAGCAAGAACGGCGATCGCCATGCCGCCCTGGAGCCGCTGCGCATGGCCGTGCAGGACCAGTTCGGCGCCATCGACCGTGATGCCGCCCGTGGGCTCACTCTGCGCTGCGACAACGGCTCACAGTACCTCGCCGGGGAGTTCCGTGAGCAGATGCACCACTGGGGCGTGGCCCTCAGCTACGGCTTCGTGCGCCAGCCCCAGACTAACGGGGTGGCGGAGCGCTTTATCCGCACCCTGAAGGAGCAGGCCGTCCATGGCTGCGTCTTCCGCACCGTGGAGGATGTCCGCAACGCCCTGGACGCGTTCGTGCAAACCTACAATGCTGCCTGGCGGCTCGAAAAACTGGCCTACCAGACGCCGTGGGAGGCCAGAGCCGCCTGGAACGATCAGCCCTCCCCAGCACGGGAGGCCGCGTAACAAACTTGTGTCTCAAAAATAGGGTGCGGTACAATCAGGTACGCAGACCCGGGGGAGTAAGGGCACTTCATCCTGGTCCGCTGGTTGCGCTACTGTCTGGGTGGCGGTACTCTAGCGACGCAACCGCAAAAGGCAGGCGCGATGCGACAAACGATCTACGGATGGAGCGGCACGGCCGGCGTGCTCGCGGGCGGCGGCCTCGGGGGATACGGCGCTACAGCGGCGAGCGGCCCGCCGACGGAAGCGCTCGCGGCGCTCGGTGTCGGGCTCATGGTGGTCTTGGCCGGCGCGCTGGCGCTCTTCGCGGCGTGGCGGGGGCGCGACGACGGTGACCGGCGCCGGCGATCGTCGCACGCCGGCTTCAGCTTTCTGGAGCTTGCGATCGTGCTGGTGGTGCTGGGACTGGTCATGGGCACCGGCGCCCAAATCGTATCGCTGTCCACCGACTACAATCAGGTGAAGTCCACGGGTAACCACCTGGACGAGATCGAAAAGGCGCTTGTGAGCTACGCGCAGCGGCAACGACGCCTGCCATGCCCGGACGTAAACACGGATGCTGACGGGTACGACGGCCTTGCCGACCCGGAGGGCCCCGGTGCATGCACCAACGATCAGGGTGGCGGGCAGGTACCCTATGCCACGCTCGGCATATCGGCAGAGGTTGGCGACCGCGACGGGTGGGGGGATCGAATCGTCTACCGGGTATACGATGGCCCCATGCCGCTCACGGCCTCCAATGCCTTGGATATGACAGCATGTGACCCGGGGGACCCCAGGCTGTACGAATGCGACGGCCCTGACCCACAGTACAATCCCGGCGGCCCGCTTCTGGATATCTGCGATGGCGACACTGCCGATGCGGCGGAGCTTGACACCAATGCCTACAATGACGGCTGCATTGGCCCGTCGGCGAGCGACCTGGACGACGACAACAACGGCAACATCGATGCCCAATACGACGATAACCCGGGTAACTTCGTGCATGATCGGGGGTTCGCCATTGATGACCCGGGCGGCACAAGGCAGATGAGCCCCGCCGACGGAACGGGCGCCGCCTACGTGCTCATCAGCTACGGCGCCGACCGCGTCCCTGGCACCCCTGACCTCGCAGGCGAAGCCGCGCAAAACGCCAACGCCATCGGGACGACCTTCGCGGCTGGCCCCCCGTACATCGAGACATACGGATTTGATGGTCGAGCCAATAACGAGGACCTGCTGCGCTACCGAACCATCCTCAACATCGCCAACGCCGCGAGCCTCGGCCCCACGGACTGACGCCCCACAACACACACGCCACCCCGGCCCGGCGCTGTGGGCAGCGCCGGGCCTTTTTCGTCAGATGAGAGGTGAGGATGCCCGACGTGCTGCAACTTCGCGGTGACACCACCAGCGCCCACGGCAGTTTTACCGGCACGACGCGCGAGGTGACCGTCGATACCGACAAGAACGCCGTGGTGGTGCACGACGGCGGCACTGCCGGTGGCCATCCCCAGGCCCTGGAAGAGGACTTGACCACCCACACCGGCAACGCCGCCAATCCGCACGCCGTCACGGCGGCGCAGGTGGGCGCGCCGCCGACGGCCCGGCAGGTGGCGGCCGGCGCGGGCCTCACGGGCGGCGGCAAGCTGACCGCCGATCGCACGATCGGCCAGGCGCCGCACACCGTGGTCACCGCCGCCCATACGGCGGTCCCCATGACGCCCGTGCTGGCGGATACCAGCGGGGGGCGGTTTCACCCTCACCCTGCCGGCGACCCCCAACGACGGTGAGCGGGTGCCGGTGGACGTTGTCGGCGCCAACACCCTCACCGTCGATGGCAACGGCGCGACCATCGACGGCAGTTCCAGCGTCAGCATTGCCACCGATCACAGCCGCCACCTGTTCGTGTACAGCGCCGGCGAATACAAACACCTGTAAACAGGGGCCAGATCATGACCATGAAGCTTCTCACGGACGCCGGCGGCGGCACCAACGGGGACGCCATCGAGCCCGGCGCCAACGACATCAACGGCCGCACCCGGCGGCTGTCGGGCACGCTTTTCGTCACCGGGACCTTTAACGGCGCCAATGCCGGACTCGAGCTGTCCCCGAACGGCACCGAGTGGGTGCGCGCCACGGACCTCACCCTGGCCGGCCCCGGCGCGGTGAACATCGAGTTCTGGACCTACCGCTACCGCGCCTTCGTCGAGGGGGGCGACACCAGCACGGCGGTGACCATCCATATTGAAGGGGCGGGCTAGATGCGCCCGCGCCGCATGGCGTGGGCCGTAGGCGGCCCGCTCGCCCGCGCTCTCCGCCTTGCCGAGATGGCCGGGGCCGTCGCCAACGTGTTGCGCTCGCGCGCCACCAGCGGTGGCGACACGCGCGTCACGACGACAGGCGACCGCCGCGTCAGCCGTGTGCCGGAATAGCGCGACAAGAGTCCAGGAGGCCTCATGAGCGCCAACCCGCCGGCCGGCGGCAACGTAGCCGCCGGACAAACACCGTGTGCCGCCGGGGATGTGTGCGGCGACACGTGCCCCTACGCCGGCGACGGCACCATGAAGCCGGCATGCCAGGTGACCATGCAGGGTCATGATAAGCGGCTGACGCGCCTTGAAGACCGTCCATCGGGACCGGACGTGGAGGACATCGCGCAGCGGGCTGCCGACCGGACGTTACAGGCCCACGTCGAAACCCTGGGCTACAGCTACACGGCGGAGGGCGTGGAACGGCTGCGCCAGCACCTGCGTTATGCGCAGGAGTATGGGGACTTGCGGGGGCGGGTATCCAACAAGATCGCCGGCGTCCTCATCGTCGCTGTCATTGCGGCTTTGGCTACGCTGGCCGCCAAGGGCATCAACCTTAAACTCAGCTGACGAGGCAAGCATGACCGATATCACGGATGGGGGCGGGACCGTGTTGTTCGCCCACAAGGAGCTCGCATGCCCCGAAACGGGCGAGGTGATCCTCGCTCCCGGGTTCGCCGACGCCTTGCGCGATCTGCGCAAGAAGTACGGCCATCCCATGATCGTTATGTCGTGCTGTCGCACGGCGTCCTACAACGAGGAGATCGGCGGGCATCCCCGGAGCCTGCACGTGTACGACCAGCCGCACCACCCGACGGGTGGCACGGCGGCCATCGACGTGCAGCGCCCCGAAGGGCCGCGGCTGCACCGCCTCATCGAGCTGGCCACGGCCCACGGCTGGGCCATCGGCATCGCCAGCAAATTCGTGCATCTGGACCGGCGCGTGGATATCGAGGCCGATCCCATGACGCCGGTCATCTATACCTACTGAAGGGGGTGAACATGGCCGTTTCCGCCGCAATCAGTGCCGCCATGGGGCTGGCCGAAGTGGTGCCCGAGGTGGTGGGCTGGCTCGGGGGCGATGACGCCGAGGACACTGCCAACAGGGTGGTGGACACGGCGAAATCCATCACCGGCGCGGACAGTGCCGACAAGGCCCGGGCGGCCCTGAAGGAAAACCCCGAGCAGCTCGCCCGGGTGCGCGAGGCCCTGTTGTCATACCGGGCCGAGGCCCTGGCACAAGAAACCGAGCGTCTCAAGGCCGTGAACCGCACCATCCGCACGGAAGCCACGGCCGACGACGCTTACGTGCGCCGCTGGCGCCCGACGTGGGGTTACGTCTCGGCGCTGACGTGGGCCGCGTTGATGCTCGGCATCGTCTACGTCATGGCCGTCCATCCGCAGTACACGGCGGAGATCATCAACGCCGTCACCAACCTCACGCCGATGTGGGGCACGGCCCTGGCCGTCCTGGGCATAAACGTCGCCAAGCGCTCCCAGGACAAACAGGTTGCCGCCGGCAAGGACCCTGGGGCGGGCATCCTGGGCGCACTGGCCAAGCGGATCGGAGGGTAGGCGATGGCTGACGTCACCATCGGCGATCTGACGGACGGCGGCGCGGTCCAGGGGAGCGACCGCGTCGAGATTCTGCGGAGCTCAACCAGCTATCAGGCCACCCTCGGCGGTGCGAGTGCGGCGGCGGTATCGGACACCGCCCCGCTCGCACTCGGCACGGCGGCCGCGGGCACGGCGTTGGCGCTGGCCCGTTATGATCATGTCCACCCGATGCCGTCGCCGGCAGACGTGGGCGCGCCGCCGACGGCCCGGCAGGTGGCTGCTGGCGCGGGCCTCACGGGCGGCGGTGATCTGACGAGTGACATCACCCTGGCGGTGGACGTGCTCGGGCTTACCGAAGATACCAGCCCCGACGGCACTGCCGATTACGTGATGACCCACGACGGGTCGGCGGGGGGCCACAAGCGGGTGCTGTTGGACAACCTGCCGGGCGGTTCCGGCGGCGTCGATGTGGAGGACGGCGGCACCACCGTGGTCAGCGGCGCCAGTGCCATCAATCTCGGCGCCAACCTGACCGTTACCGACGACGGTGACGGCACGGCGACCGTGGATGCGGCGTCGGGCAGTGGCTCCGGCAAAACCCTGGCCCTCAACGACCTGGGGGCCGTGTCGAGCAATATCACTCTGGATGCTTCGGCCTACGGGGCGTGGGTCCTGCGCCCGGCCGACGCCATCACGGTGGATTTCTCGGGCTGGTCCTCGGGCGTGCGGCACCTGGCCGAGGTGCACCTGAAGGACGGCGGCAGCCATCCGCCCACCTTCAGCAACGTGCGCTGGTCGGGAGGCACGGTACCGTCACTAGGCACGGGCCTGGATCAGGACGTGCTGGAGTTCTTCACGCGCGACGCAGGGACCACTGTGTTCGGCCGGCTCAAGGAGGCGTGGCCGGCGTATTGGCAGGCTCTGGGTAGCGTGATACCGGCCCGGCATGGGGCCATGATGGTCTCGCTCAACGGCTACCTGTGGGTGTTCGGAGGGTATAACGACTCGGGGTGGCTCGACGACCTTTGGCGCTACGACCCAGGCGCGGACTCCTGGACGCAAATGGCGTCCGCGCCGCCGGCGCGGTTTGGCGGCGCGATGGCCGCTCTCAACGGATACCTCTGGGTCTACGGGGGCCATGACGGGTCATTCCTCAATGACCTGTGGCGCTATGATCCGGCGTCGGACTCCTGGACCCAGATGGCGTCCGGGCCGTCGGCGCGCCGGATGCACACGATGGATGCGCTCAACGGATACCTTTGGGTCTTCGGGGGTTACGACGGCTCCAGCGCCTTCAATGACCTGTGGCGCTACGACCCGGGCGCGGACTCTTGGACGCAAATGGCGTCAGGGCCGTCGGCGCGGCGGTTCCACACGATGGCCATTCTCAACGGCTACATCTGGGTGTTCGGGGGGTACGACGGGTCGAGTTTCGCCGACCTGTGGCGCTATGACCCGGCGTCGAACTCTTGGACCCAGATGGCGTCCAGCCCTTCGGCACTCCGCCAACACGCCATGATCGCCTGCAACGGCTACATCTGGGTGTTCGGGGGGTACGACGGGTCGAATCCTTTGGACTACTTTTGGCGCTACGACCCAGGCGCGGACTCCTGGGTCCAGATAGGGTCCGGCCCGTCGGCGCGGCGGCACCACATGATGGCCGCCCTCAACGACCACCTATGGTTGTTCGGAGGGAATGACGGGTCGTATCTCAACGACCTCCACCGCTACGGCATCTAGGGAGGCCGCATGTACATGGACACCAGCAGCGGGGATTATCCGCTTTCCGAGCAGCAGGTGCGCACGGCGCTGCCGGCCGGGGCGACCCTGCCCCGCGATGCCGGCGCGCGGGACGCCTTCTACGCGGCGCGCGGCTTCGCCCCGGTGCGGCGGACCACGGCGCCCGACCACGACGCCGTCACCGAACGGGCCGTGGAAGGGACACCGGCGCAGGCCGATGACGGCACCTGGCACCAGACCTGGACGGTCGAGGACCGGCCGCTCGAAGAAGCCCGGGCACGCGTCCTGGCCGACCTTGCCGACCGGCGCTGGCGCGTCGAGACGGGCGGCATCGCCTGGACCGACAGCAGCGGGAATACTCATTCCGTGCCCACGGACCGGGACGGGCGGCCCGACGCGCGCGAGTACGTCAAGGCCCGGGACGGCCTGCGCCCGGACGGCGCCGGGCAGAAAATGGCCGACGGCGCCTGGGTCGCCGTGAGCAACAGCGACATGCAGGCCCTGGCGCGGGCGGTCATGGACCATGTCCAGGCCGCCTTCGACAACGAGGGGGCGCTCGCCGACCAGGCCCGCGCCGCCGCCAGCGTCGCCGACCTCAAGGCCATCGACCGCGCCGCCGGGTGGCCCGCGACGGCGGGGGCGTGATGGCGGAAAGCGATCTGGAAAGCCGCGTGGCCCGCCTGGAGGCCAGCCTCGACATCCTGCGCCGGCTGGAAACCAAAATGGACGAGGTGACGGAAATCGCCCGCCAGATCGCCGCCATGGAGCAGAAGCACCAGTCCCAGTCCAACGCCCTGGAGCGCGTGTTCGGCAACCTGGACAAGGTGCGCAGCCGCCTGGACGCCGAGGAGGAGGCCCGCATGGCCGCCGAGCGCCGCCTGGATTCCTGGGTGAACCGGGGCAAGGGGGCGTGGTGGGCGGCGTCGTTCCTGTGGGGTGGCATCCAGGCGGTGGTGGGCGGCGCCGTGGTGTGGCTGTTCGACCGCATCACCCAGCTTCACGACACGGTCCTGCTTCTGGAGCAGGCGGTGAAGAACGGTCAGTAGAGGAGGGCCCATGCCCGTTTTTTCCGAACAGTCCCGATCCAACCTGGGCGAATGCGATGAGCGCCTGCAGGCGCTGTTCAATCGCGTCATCGAGCACTTCGACTGCGCCGTGATCGAGGGCCATCGCCCGGAAAAGGCGCAGAACGCCGCCTACGAGGCGGGCAGGAGCCGGCTCCGGTGGCCGGAATCGAAGCACAACAGCCGGCCGGCGCGGGCCGTGGACGTGGTACCCTATCCGGTGGACTGGGAGGACGACCGGCGATTCCATCTCTTCGCCGGCTTCGTCCTGGCCACGGCCGAGGCCATGGACATTCCCGTGCGCTGGGGCGGCGACTGGGACCAGGACACCCACTGGAAGGACCAGTCCTTCCACGACCTGCCGCACTTCGAACTCACCGACGAGGCGGGGTGAGCCATGGCCGTGTCCGCGATGATCAGTGCCGCCATGGGAATCGCCCGGGTGGTGCCCGAGGTGGCCGGCTGGCTGGGCGGTGACGACGCCGAGGCGACGGCGGAGAAGGTGGTGGAAACCGCGAAGTCCGTCACCGGCACCGATTCCGCCGAGGCGGCGCGCCAGAGCCTGGAAACGCACCCGGAACAGCTCGCCCGGGTGCGCGAGGCCCTGTTGGCATACCGGGCCAGGGTGCTCGCCGAGGAAACGGAACGGCTCAAGAGCGTCAATGCCACCATGCGCAAGGAAGTGGCGGCCGACGACGCCTACGTGCGACGGTGGCGGCCCACCTTCGGCTACGTGGTGGCGCTGGCCTGGCTGGCCCAGATGGCGGGGCTGGTGTACAGCATGGTGGCGGCCCCCGGTCGTGCCGCCGCCCTGGTGGAGGCCGTCACCGCCATGACCCCGCTGTGGGGCATCGCCCTGGGGGTGCTGGGGATCAACGTCGCCAAGCGGTCCCGGGACAAGGAGGTGGCCGCCGGAAAGGAACCGGCGGCCAGCGTGCCGGCTATGCTGGGCCGGACCCTGGGGGCGAAATAACCCTCTCCTATTTCCAGAAGGGCCTGCGTTTGGCGAAGGCCTTCCACGCCCTGCGGGCGTCGTGCCGGGCGGTGTCGTGGCCGGCCGCGCACCAGCCGGCGACACCCCCGGCCGCTTCCGCCGTCGCGGGATTGTCCGTGGCCCGGGTGACGGCGTGGGCCGTGGCCGTCGCCTGGTACAGGTCGTTGATATGGCCCAGGGCGTCCTGCAGGGCCTTCAGCCGGCGGTGGAACTTCGCCGACTTGTTGCCGTCGAAAAGCGCGGCGAAGAATTCCGTGGCGTAGCGCAGCTTCTTGACCCGGACCCGCAGCCGGTGCAGGCCCGCCGCGTCCAGGGCGTCGAAGTCGCGTCCCGTCTTGTGCACCGCCTTGAAGCGTTTCTTGAGGACGCGTTGGGCGAAGGGGTGCACGGGCTCTTCCGCGGGATCGTCGGTTTCCGGGGCCGCCGGGCCGTCGCGCCAGGCCCCGGCCTCGATCCAGCGCGCCGTTTCCAGAAGCAGGGCGGGAAAGGCCGGGTCGCGCAGGGCGTCGCGCGCCTGTTCGTAGGCCCGGTTGCGCCGCCGCACCACGGTCGCCCGGAAGGATTCCAGGCCCGGCCAGTCCCGGAAAACCGGCCGCACGGGGTCCACCACCTCGGCCAGCATGACGTCCAGGTCGCGGGCGTCGCCGCAGGCGCGGGCCAGGTCGCCCAGGCGGTCCTTGATGGCGCGGGATTCCGGGTCGTTCACCAGGGGCTTGAAGGTGTCGATGGCCGAGCGCAGGCGCCGCGTGCCCACCCGGAACTGGTGAACGGCCTCGGCGTCGCCCGTGTGCAGGATGGCCTCGGCGTTGCGCACCATCTGGCGCAGGCACGCACGGGCCACCGTGGCGAAGGCGTCGCCGGCCGGCGTGGCGGGGGCCAGCGGGACGCGCGGGGCCTTTTCCGGCGCGGGGCCCGCGCCGGCGGCCAGGCGATAGCCGTGCTCGGCCTTGTCGCGGGCGGCCAGGGTCAGGGGAACCGTGGCGTTGAGCCGTTGCGCCAGGTCGAAAAGGGGCCTCACCGGTCCGGACGTCAGCTCCAGCTCCACCTCCGCGACGGGCGCCGTGGCCCCGCCGGCCCGGATGACGCCCAGGTCGAGGGCCATCTCGGCGGTCCAGCCGGTGCCGGCCAGTGGCCAGGCGGCGCGCACGAAATCCGTGGTGAAGACCGGCACGAGGTTCGCCGGGTCGGCGACCCCGCCCGCCGGCGTCTCCGCAAGGGCGGCCGCGTCCGGCGAATCCCCCGGCACGGGCGTTGTCCATTCCGGGCGGTCGTACAGGCCGGCGCCCGCGCCCGCCGTCTTCACCGTCTGGAGGATGCGGCCGCCCTCGGCGCGCAGGCGCAGGCCGATGCCGGCGGCGGCCAGGGCGCGGTCGGGCGTGTCCCAGAAGGTGGCCGCAAGCCGCTCGATGCGGGCGGGTCCGGCCCTTGCGGCCCGAAGCGCCGGATGATGCCGCAGGCGCGCGGCGTTCCCTGGATCGAGGTGCAGCTTCAGCTCCACCTCGCGCGCGGCCCCGGTCGGTTGCCGCATGATGCTGCCCCTCCTGCCTGATGGCACCGCAAGACCCGCCGCCCTTATAGCCCTTTGCCGCCGTCCGCGCCAAAGGCTTCCGTGTTACAAAAAGTGGGCCGATGGTCGCGGAACCATCGGCCCCAGGGGGGTGTGCCTTGAGAGAGGAAGACTGCGTGACACGTCGGGGTGTCAAGAGGGACGTGGGCATGCCCCGGGCCAGCGTCAACCGGGGCGGCGCGCAGGACATTCCCCATTTTCTCTCAAGCACCCGTCGGGTGGCGTCATCTTTCGAGGCTCCGCCTTCGGCGGAGCACCTCAAGATGACGATCATGATGATCTATTCGCGATATAATCGTCGTCTTGAGGTGCCATGCCGTTAAGCATGGCCTCGAAAGACGACTTTCAAACGCGGTGCTTGTCCACGCCAGGCGGGTGGGGAAAGTCCTGGGGCGGCGCGCAGTCTCTTCGCGGCACAAAACAACGGCCGGCGCCGTGAGCAGGCGCCGGCCGTCGGATACGGGGCCGCGGCCCCGTGCGTGTTGGGTGGAAGGTCTACGCCTGGTTGGCGGCCTCTTCCTGTTCGGCCTGCTCGGCCTCTTCCACCTTCTGGCGCACCTCGTCCATGTCCAGCTGGCGCACCTGCTTGATGAGCTCCTCGAGCTGGGATTCCTCGAGCGCGCCGGGCTGCAGGAAGATCAGGATGCCCTCGCGGAAGACGCCCACCGTGGGAATGGACTGGATGCCGAACTGGGCGGCCAGGGTCTGCTGGTTGTCCGTGTCCACCTTGGCGAAACCGATGTCGGGGTGGTTTTCCGACACCTTCTCGAAGATGGGGCTGAACTGCTTGCAGGGATCGCACCAATCCGCCCAGAAGTCGAGCAGAAGGATTTCGTTTTCCTGAATGGCCTGCTCGACATTATCGAGCGTAAGATCGAAGATCGCCATTAGAGGCTCCTATGGTCCGGGATACGGTGTCGGTTTCAGCGGTTATTGTTTCGGGAAACATATTCCTTACGGCCTGCCCTGCCAAGGGGAAGCGCGCACAGGGCGCTTTTCCGCGCCGGGCCGCTGCGCTATGGTGAACCCTTTACGGCGCCAAGCAAAGGGGGAACCATGCGGCCCGCGGGATATTTCCTGGCCTGCCTGAGCCTTGCCGCCCTGGTGACGGGCTCCGCGCCGGCGAAGACGCCGTCCGACGCCGAGGCGGCCAACAGCCTTTTCGTCGAGGCGGTAAGCCTGAGCCGCGAGGCGGAGAAAGCCGATGACGCGGACAAGAAGCGCCGCCTTCTGGAAAAGGCCCGGGGCAAACTGGACACCCTGGTGGAGGAATACAAGGGTACCGACGTGGCCGTTAAGGTGGTCACCGGCCAGAAGGTGGGCAATTTCGATCCCGAAAGCATCGACCGCCGGCTGCGCCGCCTGAAGGATGGCGGGGGTGGTGGCAAGGACAAGGTGGAAACGGCCTCGTCCGACGGCGAAAAACCGGACATCCCTGTGGGCCGCATTGACGGCGGCGGTGCCGCGCGGCGCATCACCGAGGGCGTGGTGGCCTGGCTGGAAAAGAGCCTGGCCGCCGAGGCGGCGCCCCGCCTGGCCCTGGACGGCAAGGTCACGGCGCGTTCCGGGGACGGCGCCGCGCGTGTCACCTTCCCCGGGGCCGCATTCGTCTATCCGGACGGCAAGCGTCTCGTGGTGGGCGACGTCAAGCTCCGGGTGCGGCCCCTGAAGGAGGGCTTCTACGATGCCGCCCTGACCCTGCCGCCGGCCATGCATTTCGAGGCGGCCGACGGCACGAAAAGGGGCGGCGTCAAGCTCGGCGAGCGCCATTTCAATGGAACCTGGTGGGCCGGGGGCGAAGCCTTCGTCGGCATGGATGTCCTGGTGCGCGATCTCGCCGTGACCTTCCGCCGCGAGGGGGAACCGGTGCCCGCCCTGCGCACCCGCTTCGGGCTCGATGCTGAGGCGCTGCCGGTGCTGCGCCGCTGGATCGAGGGCGCCGGCATCCGCTGGGGGCTTA
>CAJXLG010000043.1 GCA_913055885.1 uncultured Rhodospirillales bacterium | reverse complement strand
GGTCACGGTGTCCATCAGGACGGGCCCGCCCACGGGCTTGAGCAGCCAGGCGTCGGGCTCTTCCGGAAGCCCGTCGGCGGCCAGCCGTTCCCGCTCGGGCGCGGTGGCCAGGAGGGCGACGGCCGCCCGCGCCGCCCGGCGCGCCGTGGTCACGCCGTCCGTCCCCGCCACGCCGGGGGCCAGGAGCGCCGCGTCGGGCGCCCCGTTTTCCAGGGCGTGCCGGGCGTGGTCGGCGTCGGCCGCCGTCGCCACCGCCAGGCCGTTGGCTTCCAGGAGGGCGCACAGGGCATCGCGGACCGCGGCGTCGCCGTCCGCCACCAGGACGCGGCGCCCGCGCACGGCGTCCGGCACCACGTCCCGCAGGGTGCCGGGCCCGGGATCGGCGGCCCCGAGCGCCACGGTGAAGCGGAAGGTGCTGCCGTGCCCCGGTTCGCTGTCCACGGCGATGGTGCCGCCCATGAGGCTCACGAGCTGGTGACAGATGGCGAGCCCCAGGCCGGTGCCGCCGTGCTCCCGGGTGACGGAGCCGTCGCCCTGGCTGAAGGCGTCGAAGACCCGGGCCTGTTCGTCGGCGCCCATGCCGGGGCCGGTGTCGGTCACGCTGAAGGTGACGGACGCCGTGTCGGCCGCCGCCGGCCCCGGCTCGACGCGCAGCACCACGCCGCCCGTCTCCGTGAACTTCACGGCGTTGGTGGCAAGGTTGGTGAGCACCTGCCGGAGCCGCAGGGCGTCGCCCGTGAGGCGGCGCGGCACGTCGGGATCGCGCGCCAGGACGAAGGCGAGTCCCTTCTCCTCGGCGCGCGGGGTGACGACGTTGGCCACGTCGTCCAGCACGGCGTCCGGGTCGAAGGGCGCCGCCGCCAGCTCCAGGCGGCCGGCGTCCATGCGCGAGAAGTCCAGGATATCGTTGATGATGCCCAGGAGACCCTGGGCCGAGCTTTCGATCTTGGCGAGATAGTCCTGCTGCCGCGGCGAGGGATCGGCGCGCCGGGCGAGGTGGGTCATGCCCAGCACGGCGTTCATGGGGGTGCGGATCTCGTGGCTCATCTTGGCCAGGAACTCGCTCTTGGCGGCGCTGGCCGCCTCGGCCTGGCGGGTGGCCTCCTTGAGCCGCGCCTCCGTGGTGCGCAGGGCCGTCAGGTCCACCAACACCACGGTGAGCCGGTCCCCCACGGCGGCGCCGTAGAACTGGAAGAAGCGCGTTTCCCCGTGGTTCGTGGTGACCCAGGCCTCGGCCGGGGTGATCTCGCCGCCCGCCGCCATGGCCCGGGCCACGGCGGCGTCCCAGGCGGCGCGCACCTCGTGGCGGTAGGCGGGGTCGGGATAGGCGCGCTGCCACCAGTCGTCGATGGTCTTGAGCTCCACGTCCGTATAGCCGAGCGCCTCGCGGAACTTCCGGTTGATGAGGGCGAAGTGCCCCTCGGGCCCTTCCAGCAGCATCATGGGCAGCGGCAGGCGCTCGATGACGCGGTAGAGCTCGTGGCGGGCCGCGTCGGCATCGCGCCGCGCCCGGACCAGGGCCGATTCGCGGGCGTTGAGGGCGGCCACCATGTCGCCGATCTCGTCATGGCGGTTGACGGCGAAGGTGACCGCCTCCCCCTGGAGGTCGCTGGTCATGGCCGCCTGCAGCCGGCGCACCGGGCGCACCACCAGGCCCCGCAGCAACAGGCCGAGAAGCGCCACGAGCAGGATGGTCGCCGCGAGGGCGATGGCTCCCTGGATCCAGGTGGCGCGCACCACTTCGGCGTGCAGGCGCTCGTGGCTCCAGGCGGCGGCGACGGCGCCGGCCACTTCGCCGCCCACCTTCACGGGCACGACGAGCAGGGTGTGGTCGTCCGTGACCCGGCGCACCATGTCGCCCGAGGCCAGGACGCGGTCCACGTCCAGGGCGCCCAGGCCGGGCACCTCGGGCCGGCCGAAGGCCTTCAGGACGCTGCCCCCGGCCGTGTACACCACCAGCCGGTCCAGCTCCCGGCCCGCGGCCCGGTCCAGGGCCTCGTAGGTGCGCTCCACCGGCCGCGTGCGGTGGAAGCGCACGCCGTTGCGGGCGCTGGTGGCGAAGAGGCGCGTGACCTTGGTGACGCCGCGGTCGAAGGTGGCGCGCAGGCGGCCCTGCTCCCCCGCCACCTGGGCCAGGATCACCGCCCCGAAGCCGAAGAGGAGCACCGCCACCAGGGCGATGGTGATCTTCAGGGCGAGGCGCCGGCGGATGGGGGCAAGGACGCGCATGGGACGGCGACGCTACAGGGTGGCGAGTTCGGCGTCCCGGCGCGCGTTCCACCAGGTCCAGTCGGGAATCCACAGATCGGCGGTCTGGGCCCCCGTGTTGCGCACCCCGTGTCCGGCCAGGACGGGGGGCACGGTAGCGTTCTCGTTGACGGGGCGGAAGGGGTAGTCGGCGATGAAGGCCTCCTGCGCCTCGACGCGCAGGGAGCGGTCGATGAGGGCCAGGGCCAGGCGCTTCTGCAGCGGCGGGGCGTATCGGCTCACCGTGGCCGTTTCCGTGAGTACCGGCCTGCGTTCCGTCCACAGATGGAGTCCCAGGTTGGCGTCCCCCGTCATGTGCGGATAGGCGACGGAATCCATGATGCTCCCGATGCGCGCCCTGCCCGCCTTGAGGGCGGGCGGCAGGTCGAGGCCGTAGTCGATGGTGACGGCCCCGGGGCGGGCGCCGCGCGCCGCCGTCATACCCGCCGCGATGTCGCGCGGCCCGTCGCCCAGCACCGCCGCCGCCGTCAGCAGGAAATAGTCGATGCCCCGCGACTCCGATGCCCAGACGGCCCGGTGGCCGTCGAAACGCGCGTCCAAGAAGGCGCCGAATCCATCGGGCGGCGTCTCCACGAGGTCCGTGCGGTAGAGATAGCCCCAGCGGGCGAAGGCCCAGGTGATCCCCACCCCGTTGGCGATGGCGAACATCCAGCAGTGGCGCAGGGCCGGCAGGTTGTCCAGCAGGGCGGCCTGGTCCAGGAAGTAGTCCCCCGCGTCCGCCACCTGGAACATGGTGGGCAGGTTCCAGTTCATGCAGGCGGCCAGCGGCGTCCGCGGGCCCTTTTCCGTGACCCGTTCGGCGATGTTGTCATGGCCCGGGAAGCGGTTGACGACCGTGCAGTTGAATTCCTTCTCGAAATCGTCGAAAAGGGCGCGGCGGCGCGCCGCCTCCCAGTCCCCGGGCCAGTCCATGACGGGCAGGGTGGCGCCGCCGGCGTCGAACGCCTCGCCGTCGAAGGTGACGTCCTTCGACCAGGCGTGATTGATGGCGAAAAGCGGCATCGCCGCGGCCGCCCCCACCGTTTTCAGGAAATCGCGGCGCCGCACGCCGCCCGGCCCCGCCGGCGGGACGGCCCCGGATGCGCCCCCGCGCCGCGTGCTGCCGTTCATGGCCGTTCCCCGTTCAAGATGGTCTCCCGCGCGCCCCTCGGACGGCCCGCCGGCAGGCTACACGCCGGCGCGCGGGCGTGAAAAGGGGCGGTCGCCGCCCTTATCCGGAACGCACGCCGTCGTCGTTGTCGCCGGCCGGCCGGGAAGGCCGCGCCAGAACCTCCCGGAACGCGCCGTCGGCGGCCCGCACGGGTGCCGCCGCGCCGTCCGCCGGGCGGTTGGGGTCCCGGGGCTCGACGGCCCGGGCGCCCCGGCTGTCGCACAGGGTGTAGCCGCCGCTCCACACGGTGCGGATGGGATCGCCGTCACCCGTCCGGGCCAAAGCCCGGCGCAGCCGCCGCATGTGGACATCCACGGTGCGTGGCTGGATGGCCGCCGCCGGCCCCCACACCGACCGCACGATCATGGCGCGCGACAGGACCGCGTCCGCGTGCCGCACCATGACGTGCAACAGGGCGAATTCCTTGGGCGTCAACTGGAGCCGGCGGCCGTTGCGGTAAGTAGCCCGGATTTTGCGCGGAGTCGATGGCCGCGCGCCTACCCGGCTCCCACGGCGTCGTACACGGCGAGATGCTGTCGCGCGATGTGGCCGGTGGTGTGGTGCGCCGTGACGGTGGCCCGGGCGCCGTCGCCCAGGGTGCGGCGCAGGGCGGGATCGCCCGCCAGGCGCGCGAGGGCCGCGGCCAGGGCGGCATCGTCGCCCACGGGCGCCAGCAGGCCGTTGACCTCCGGCGTCACCAGGGCGTTGCAGCCCCGGGCGTCGGCCGCCACCAGCGGCCGGCCGCAGGCCGCCGCCTCCAGGAGCGCCTTGGGCATGCCCTCGCTGTGGGAGGGCAGGACGGCCATGTGCGCCCGTGCCCAGACGGCCGCCACGTCCGCCTGGTGCCCCAGCCAGGTGATGCCCGGCTCGGCGTCCCAGGCCTCCAGGGTGGCGCGCGCAATGGCCTGGGGGTTGTCCGGGTCCGTGCCGCCCGCCAACAGCAGGGTCAGGGGCGTGCCCGCCGCCCGCGCCCGGCGCACGGCGGCGACGGCCTCGTGAACCCCCTTGTCGCGCAGCATGCGGCCCACCAGGGCGGCCGTGGGCGGCCCCTCCGGCTCCGGCAGGGGGCGCAGGGCGTCGGTGTCCACGCCGGCCCCCGGGATGCGCACCACGCGCTCGCGCCGGACCAGGCGGTTCTCCGTGAAGAAGGCCGCATCGTCCGGATTCTGGACGATGAGCCGGCGCCGCCGGCCGTCCAGCCACAGGCGGTAACAGGCCATGACCAGCCGCCGCAGCAGGCGCGCCTTGCGGCCGCTGCCCGTGAAGAGGCTGCCCATGCCCGCCACGGCGTTCACCACGCCCATGCGCGGCCGCACGCGCGCCGCCAGGCTGCCGTAGAGGGTGGGCTTGTGGGCCACGTGGTGCACCACGTCCGGCCGCCACCGCCGGTACGCCCGCCCCAGGGCCAGGACGGTGCGCGCCTCCGTCACCGGATTGGTGCCGCCCCGGCTGAAGGGCACGGGGACGATGGCGATGCCCTCGTCGCGTTCCAGGGCGGCGGCTTCCGGCCCCGGGTTGCACGCCAGCCCCACCGTCCAGCCGGCGTCGCGCGCCGCGCGCGCCAGGGCCAGACGGTGCGAGGCGAAGTACCAGGGCTCGGTGACGACGAAGAGCAGGCGGCCGGTCATGGGCGGCGGTCCGGTGGTGGTTCGAGCGGTGCGACAATCCCGGCCACCCATATACCGCCGGGCCCGGCCCGGGGAACCCCCGCGTGTCCGCCCGGCCTGGACAGCCGCCGGCAGCCGCCCCATCCTGCCGCCGCATGCGTCCACGGCAAGGCGACCATCATGACCGACATTCCGCCCGCCGAGGCGGGCACGGCCTTCGATGACGTGCCCGACCCCGCCACCCTGCGCCGGCCCGTGCGCCCCGACGCGCCCGCGGGCGACGACCTGGCCGCGGACGGCACCCGCCAGGCCGTCGAGGTGGCGCGCGGCGCCGTGCGCACCCCGGCCGACCGGGGCGCCGTGCGCACCCGCTGCGCCGAGGCCCTGACGCGCGGCCGCGACCCCTGGATGGCGGCATGGCTGGCCGAGGCCCTTACCCATCAGCACGGCTTCGCCGGCCTGCGCGCCGGCCTGGAGGCCTTCGCCGCCGTGGTGGACGCCCCCGGCGCCGATCCCGACACGGCGGCCGCGGCGGCGGCGTGGCTGGCCGAGACCCTGCCCCCGGTGCTCGACGCCGTGCCCGAGGGCGGCGGCGACGCCGCCTGGTACGACGCCCTGGAGACGGACCTGACGGAGGCCCAGGCGGCGGTGGAGACGGCGCGCGACCGCCTGACGCATGCCGCCACCACGCCGCCGCCCGCCATGAAGCCCCTGACGGACCGTCTGGATCGCCGGCTGGCCGGGGTGCGCGACCACCTCGTCACGGCCACCCTGGGCGCGGCGCGGCAGGCCACGGCGGAGGCGCTGGACACGGCGCCCCCGGCGCCCGGCGATGCGGCGCCGGAAACCGACCCGCGGGCCCGGGCGTGCCGGCTCCTGGAAGAGGCGGCGGCGCTTTTGGAGTCGAACGCGCCGGACCATCCGGCGGGTCCCCTGGCGCGCCGCGCGGCGCACTGGGCGGCCGAGGAGAGCGGGCCGCTGGTGGCCCGCCTGCTGGCCGAAGGGGCGGCCGCGTCCATTTTCCCGGAACGGTAAACGCGGCGGCGTGGCGGCGGGCCGTCCGCCGGGTGTACAATGGTGTGACAAAACGGGATGAAGGCCGCCATGACCCGGCAATCGACGCCCGCCCGCGAAGCGGTCCTGGAGGCCGTCGCCTACGCCGCCCGCACCCTGCTGCGGTCGGCGGACTGGACGACGTGCGCCGATGCCGTGCTGGCCCGACTGGGGCCGGCGGTGGCGGCCGACCGCGCCTACATCTTCACCGTGACCGGGGACCCGGCGGGCGAGGTCCACGCCAGGCAGCGCCACGAATGGGTGGCGCCGGGCATCACGCCGCAGATCGACAACCCGGACCTCCAGGATTTCGCCCTGGCCGCCAACGGCCTGACACACTTCCGCGACAGCCTGGCCCAACGGGGCATGCTGCACGGGGCCGTGGCCGGCTTTCCGGCCGCCGAGCGGGCCGTGCTGGAGCCCCAGCACATCCGTTCCATCCTGGTGGTACCCATTTTCGTCGAGGGGGTCTGGTGGGGCTTCATCGGCTTCGACGACTGCCGCACCGACGCGCCGTGGCCCGACCCCACGCGGGAGGGATTGCGCATGGTGGCGGACAGCCTGGGCGCGGCCGTGGCCCGGGCGGCCAACGAGGCCGCCCTGGCCGCCGGCGAGGCGCGCCTGCGCGCCCTCATGGAGGCCGTGGCCGATGGCCTCATCGTCGTGGACGAGGCGGGGCGCATCACGAGCCGGAACCACCGTGCCGCCGTCCAGTTCGCCGCCAGGGGGAACGCCGACGGGGCGCCCGTGGACACCCCCCTTGCCGCGCTGTTCAGCGCGGCCAGCCGCGACCGGGTGGCGGACGCCATGGACGCGGCATGCCGGCGCGCCGGCCGCGACGTCCCGGTGGCCGTGGAGGCGCAGGCGCTGCGCGCCGACGGCACCCTCTTCCCGGCCGAGGTGAGCCTGGGCGCCTGGCTGGAGCACGGGGCGCCACGCCTCACCGCCGTGGTGCGCGACCTCACGGAACGCCGCGAGGCGGAGCGCCAGATCTGGAACCGGCAACAGGCGGAAAGCCTGGGCAACCTCGCCAGTGGCATGGCGCACGACTTCAACAACCTGCTCCAGCCCATCCTGAGCCTCACGGCCATGACGCGCGACCGCCTGCCCCCGGACAGCCGCGACCGCCAGCGCCTGCACAAGGTGGTGGAGGCGGCCACCCAGGCGCGCGATCTCGTCGGGCGCATCCTCGCCTTCTCGCGCGGCGAGGCGCCGGACCGCCGGCCCGTGGACCTAGCCGCCGTCGTGCGCGAGGCCATTCCCCTGCTGCGTGGCACGGTCCCCAGTTCCGTCACCATCCGCGAGACCGCCCTGGCGCCCGTCACCGTGATGGCGGACCCGTCCCGGCTTCAGGCCGTCCTCATGAACCTGGCCGGCAACACCGCCGATGCCCTGGCCGGCCGGCCCGGCACCCTGACCATCGGGGTGACCCCGGTGACGGCCGACGAGACCCTGAGACGGCGCCTGCCCGCCCTGGACAAGGATCGGGCCTACGCCTGCCTGTGCGTCGGCGACGACGGCCCGGGCATCGACCCCGACGCCCTCGGCCGCGTCTTCGACCCCTTCTTCACCACCAAGCCCGTGGGCGAGGGCACGGGCCTGGGCCTGGCCATGGTGCTGGACGTGGTGCGCAAGCACGAGGGCACCATCACCGCCCGTTCCCAGCCGGACCGGGGCACCACGTTCGAGATCTATCTGCCCGTTGCCAACGATTCGGATGAGGGATATTAAGCCATGGAATGATCCGATGATATACCGCCACTATATCTTCTGCGCAATCGACACACTTTTCCCTATGTCGTACAGCTATATGTATAAGAGACAAGCTGAAGGTGTCCGGCCGCCCGCCGGGGGCGGTGCGGGCCGGCGACAGGGAGGGTCGAGAGCATGACCGGCAAACGGGTACTCGTGATCGACGACGAGGAACTGGCCCTTTACAGCATGCGGGAGATCCTGGAGGGCGGCGGCTATGAGGTGGTCGAGGCCCGCAACGGCCGCGAGGGCGTGGAGGCCCAGAAGCGCACGCCATGCGACGCCGTGGTGGCGGACATCATCATGCCCGAGAAGGAGGGCGTGGAGACCATCACCGAGCTGAAGGCGGCCGAGCCGGACCTGGGCATCGTCGCCGTGTCCGGGGGCGGCCGCACGCGCGACCTGGACTTCCTGCGCATCGCCCAGGACTTCGGTGCCGACAAGGCCATCGCCAAGCCCTTTTCCGAACAGGACCTGCTCGACGCCGTGGGCGCCGTGCTGCGCTGACCGCCCCGTCCATCACGCGGAAACGTCATGGGCCTGCGCACATTCCTCCACCACCTGCTGCACGGCCGCGACGACGCGGCCGCCCCGGAGGAGGGGGCGCCGTCCCCGGCGGCCGACCCGGGCGCCGGCGAGGCGCAGCGGGAGCACCTGCGCTTCCAGCAGCGGTTCGGGGCCATGTTCCGCGACCAGCCGGGGGCACGGGGCCACGTCTTCCTGCTCGACCTGTCGCCCGTGCACCGGACGCTGGGGGACCGCTGGCCGAACGTGCGCGACACCATCCACCGGGCGACGGAGACCACCCTCAACGAGCGCCTGGCCCCCGACGACCTCTTCACCCGCTACGACGAGGAATCCTTCCTGGTGGTCTACGGCCGGCTGGCGGACGTCGAGGCCCGGGTGAAGACCTGGGTGCTGGCGCGGGCCATCACCGATGCCCTGCTGGGCAGCCGGGCCCCCGCCACCCCCGTGCTGGCGGCGCACCAGGTCACCGCCGAGGCGGACGGCGGGGTGGCCCTGACGCCCGTGCCGCCCCCCTCGGAGGACATGCTCACCCGCGTCACGGGGGCCGATGCCGAACCCGACACCGCGCCGGCCACGCGCATCGGCACGGGGCCGGCCGAGGACGAGCCGCCGCGCGAGGCCCTCGCCGGCCTGGACATCCGCTTCCTGTTCCGGCCGCTGCTCACGGCGCGCACCATGGTGCTGTCGGCCTATCTGTGCCTGCCCGTGCTGGCGGTGGGGCCCAACACGTTCCGCGGCGGCCACGAAATCCCCGACACCCGCCAGGGGATCGTGGAACTGGACCGCATGACCCTGGCGCGGGCGGCGGAAACGGCGCGCGTCCTCGCCCGGTCGGGCACCAGGGCCCTCCTGTGCATTCCCGTGCACCTGGAGACCCTGAGCACCCAGGAACGCAAGAACGCCTATTTCCACCTGTGCGAGGACCTGCTGCCCGGGGCGGAGGGCTATGCGCCGCTGTTCGAGCTGGTGGGCCTGCCGGAGGGCATCCCGGAGGCGCGGCTGGCCGAGGCGGCGGCCCCGGTGCGCCGCTTCGCCCGGCAGCTCCTGGCGCGCACGGGCCTCACCCCGCACGGCCCCCTGGGCCGGTTCCGCGAGGCGGGCTTCCACGCCGTGGGCGCCGACGTCTACCGCAGCCAGCACGACGAGGCCACGCTGTTCCGCGAGACGGAGCGCTTCGCCGAGGCGGCCTCGCGGGCCGGCATCCGCACCTACCTGCACGGCATCCGCAGCCTGAGCCTGTACAGCCAGGCCATCGCCGCGGGATTCGACTATGTGGACGGCCACGCCCTCACCAGCGTCCTGCCCAACCCGGAAAGCGCGCAGCGTTTCCAGCTCGACGACCCCTACCGGGCCCTCCTGGGCGGCGGCCACCCCGGCAGTACGGAACCGGCACCATGAATGACACCGCCACGACCTTCCCCGCCCGGCTGGCCAACGGCGGCGAGGCCGGAACCGTCCACCGGGGCGGCCTGCGGCTCCTCGGCCACGTCCTGGACGGCGGGATGCCCCTCGAATCCCTCCGCCTGGTGCGCTTCGACGGCCTCGCCGACCGCGCGCCGACGGCCGGTTCGTCGTGGCGGGCGGATTTCCACGAGACGGCGGTGCGCGGCCTGGAGCGGGCCCTGCCGTCCGGTGCCGCCTGGCTGCGCCATGACGATGCCGGGTACCTGCTGGTGGTGCCCGACGATCCGGAAGATACCGCCGGCGCCGTGGCCGCCGCCATGCGCCAGGCCGTGGAGAGCCGCTTCCCCGGCCCGTGGGCCCCTTCCGTGTGGCGCCCCGTGGCGCGCACGGAGAACGGCCTGGCCTGCGTGCCCGATTCCGCGGCCACGGACACCGCCGCCCGAAGCCCCGGCGGCCGGCCCGGGCCCTCGGCCGACACCGCGGCGGTGCCCGGCGCGGGGGTGGTGGAATCGGTGCGCCTGCCCTTCGTCGCGCTCTGGGCGGTGCGCCGGCGCGATCTCTACGGCTACGTGTGCGAGCCCTGCTGGGAGGCGCCCGACGGCCGGCCGTTGTTGGAGGACAGTCTGGGCCCGGCGCTGGACGACGCGGAAAGCCGCTTCCGCTTCGACCTGCACGTCCTCGACCACGTGGAGCGCACGGCGATGCGCCTTCTGGAGATCGGCCGGCCGCTGACCCTGGTGGCGCCGGTGCACCTTTCCACCCTTCTGGACGACGGCCGCGAGCAGCGGTTCATCCGGGCGCTCTTGCGGGTCTTCAGCGGCTTCGGCGATCTCATCGCCTTCGAGATACGCGGCATCACCGGGCAGGAGGATCTCGCCCATCTGGCCCATGCCACGTACCGGCTGCGGCCCGAGTGCCACGAGCTTTTCGCCCGCGTGCCGCCGGGTGTGACGGACCTTGCCGCCTTCGCCGGGACGGGCGTGGACACGGCTGCCCTGGAGGCGCGCGGCGACTCGCGCCCGGAACGGGCCCAGATGGCCGGGTTCGACCCGTTCGTCGCCGAGGCCCGGCGCCATGGCCTGGCCACGGCGGTGCACGGCCTGGGCAGCGTCAGCCTGTCGGTGGCGGCGGCATGCGCCGGCTTCGACCTGGTGGGCAGCGACGTCATCGGGCGCACGGAAAACCCGGCCGAGATGCTGGAAGGTCCCGTTTCCCCGCTCCGCCTGTTCAGCCACCTGTCGGGATAGGCGCGGCGCGACAGCGTCGAGCGTGACCCCCATCGGAAGCGGCGGGCCGCCCGGACAGACGCGCCTACTTCCGCAGCTCCCCGCCCGTCGCCTTGTTGACGGCCTGGATCACGCGGTCGCCCACGGCGTCGATCTGCTCGTCCGTGAGGGTGGTTTCCATGGGCTGGAGCGTCACCGCGATGGCGATGGACTTGTGGCCCTCGGCGACGTTCTTCCCCTGATACACGTCGAAGACCTGCACGTCCGAGATCAGGCTCTTGTCCGCCCCCCTGGCCGCGCGCACCAGGTCGTCCGCCCGGGTGTCTTCCGGCACCACGAAGGCGAAATCGCGCGTCACCGGCTGGTACGGTGACAGGGTGAGGGCCGGGCGCGTGGTGCCCTTGCGCTTGCGCGGCGGCAGGGCGTCCAGGAAAAGCTCGAAGGCCGCCGCCGGGCCCTGGATGTCCAGGCGCTTCAGGACGCGCGGGTGAATCTCACCGAAGTGGGCCACGACGGTCCTGCCCAGCTTCAGGACGCCGGAACGGCCGGGGTGGTACCACTCGGGCGCCGCCGCCACGGCCTGGAGGTTGTCCACGGGCGCCTCCGCTTCCCGGAGCGCCGCCAGCACATCCGCCTTGGCATCGAAGACGTCCGCCGGCCGCGACTCCGCAAGCCAGTGGCGCGGCCCGGTGTGGCCCGGGCGCAGGCCGGCCGCCACGCGCTCCTGGTCCGCCGGCCGGGTGCCGTTGTAGATGGCGCCCACCTCGAACAGCGCCGAATCGCCCAGGCCCCTGTCGGCGTTGCGGCCCGCCGCCAGCAGCAGGTTGGGCAGCACGCTGGGGCGCAGCACGTCCAGGTCGCTGGCGATGGGATTCGCCAGGTACAGGCTGTCGGGCACCCCGCCGAAGAGGGCGGCGTGGCGGGAATCCATGAAGGACCAGGTCACCGCCTCCAGGAGTCCGCGCCCCGCCAGGCAGCGCCGCACCCAGGCGGCGCGCCGCTGTCCGGTTGTGAGCACGGCCCGCGGCACGGCATGGTCCGTGGGCAGGGAGACGGCGGGGATGCTGTCGTAGCCGTGAAGCCGCACCACTTCCTCGATGCCGTCCTGCTCGGCGCCCAGGTCGGGCCGCCAGGAGGGCGGTGTCACGTGCAGCCCCTCGGGATGCTCGGCCATGGTGCAGCCCAGGGCGTCCAGTTTCGCCTCCACGTCGGCGCGCGGGATATCGACGCCGCCGAAGGTGCCCACGCGCTCGGGCCGCAGGACGAAGGGCCGCTCCCACGCCGGCTCGCCGCCGGCCACCACCGTTTCGCTCGGCGTGCCGCCACAGATCTCCACGATCAGGCGCGTCGCCACCTCCATGCCCCAGCGCGCCGACAAGGGGTCCACGCCGCGCTCGAAGCGGTGGCGCGCGTCCGAGGGAATGCCCAGCCTGCGCCCCGTGGCCGCCGTGCGCACGGGGTCGAACAGGGCGGATTCGATGACCACGTCCGTGGTGGTTTCGGTGCAGCCGGTGGCGGCCCCGCCGATGACGCCGGCCAGCCCCTGCGGCCCGGCGTCGTCGGCGATGACGGTCATGCCGCCGTCCAGGGTGTAGGTGCGGCCGTCCAGGGCCTCCAGGGTCTCGCCGTCGCGCGCCAGCCGCGCCGTCAGGCCGTCGCCCGTGAGGGTGCCGGCGTCGAAGACGTGCAGCGGGCGGGCGAGGTCGTGGGTGATGTAGTTGGTGATGTCCACGAGGGCGGAGATGGGCCGCAGCCCGATGGCCTTGAGCCGGTCCCGGAGCCATTGCGGGCTCTCGCCGTTGGTCACGCCGCGCACGTGCCGGCCCACGAAAAGCGGGCAGGCGTCCGCCGCCCCGGCGGGGAAGTCCAGGTTGACGCTGACGGGCGACGGCTCCTCGCCGGGCACGGGGTCCGTCTTGAGGGGCTTGAGGCTGCCCAGCCCGGCGGCGGCCAGGTCGCGCGCCACGCCGCGCACGCCCAGGGCGTCGGGCCGGTTGGGGGTCAGTTCAAGTTCGATCACCGGATCGTCCACGCCCAGGAGCGGCGCCACCGGCTGCCCCGGTTCCGGATCGCCCGGCAGGTCGATGATGCCGCCGGCGTCGTCGCCGAGCCGGAGCTCCGTTTCCGAGCACAGCATGCCGCGACTCTCCACGCCGCGGATCCTGGCCCTGCCCAGCGCCTCGCCGTTCGCCGGGATGACCGTGCCGGGGCGGGCGAAGACGCCCTTGAGGCCCTGGTAGACGTTGGGCGCGCCGCACACCACCTGCCAGTGGTCGGTGCCGTCGTCCACGGTGCACAGGCTGAGCTTGTCGGCGTTGGGGTGTTGGCCGCATTCGACGACATGGCCCACGACGAAATCGCGCAGCTCGGCGGCGCGGTCGTGCACGGCCTCCACCTCCAGGCCGATGTGGGTACAGGTAGCGGCGATGGTGTCCAGATCGGCGTCGGTGGCCAGGTGATCCTTGAGCCAGCCCAGGGTGAACTTCATCGCGTGAGCCCTCCCGCCAGCGTGGGCACGTCGAGCGCGGCGAAGCCGTAGTGGCGCAGCCAGCGCAGGTCGGCGTCGAAGAAGGTGCGCAGGTCGGGAATGCCGTACTTGAGCATGGCGATGCGCTCCATCCCCAGGCCGAAGGCGAAGCCCTGGTAAACCTCGGGGTCGATGCCGCAGGCGGTGAGGACGTTGGGGTGGACCATGCCGCAGCCCAGGATCTCCATCCAGTCGTCCCCGGCGCCGATGGTCAGCCCGCCCCCCTGGTGGGAACAGCCGATGTCCATTTCCGCCGACGGCTCGGTGAAGGGGAAGAAGGAGGGCCGGAAGCGGGTGGGCACGTCCGGCACCTCGAAATAGGCCTTCACGAAGTCGATGAGGCAGCCCTTGAGGTGCCCCATGTGGGTGGTCCTGTCCACCACCAGCCCTTCCACCTGATGGAACATGGGCGTGTGGGTCATGTCGGAATCGCAGCGGAAGGTGCGCCCCGGCGCGATGACCCGGATGGGCGGCGTGGTGTGCTGCATGGTGCGGATCTGCACCGGCGACGTGTGGGTGCGCAGGAGCGGCCGCTCGCCGCCGTCGCCCGGATCGGCCAGGTAGAAGGTGTCGTGCATCTGCCGGGCCGGGTGCTCGGGCGGAATGTTGAGGGCGTTGAAGTTGTGGAAGTCGTCCTCGATGTCCGGGCCCTCGGCCACCTCGAAGCCCATGGCGGCGAAGATGGCCGTCACCTCGTCGAAGGTCTGGCTGATGGGGTGGACGCGCCCCGGGCTTTCCGGCCGGGCGGGCAGGGTGATGTCCACCTTTTCCGCTTCCAGTTGCGCGTCGAGGGCGGCCTCCTCCAGCACGGCGCGGCGCTGCTCGATGGCCTCGCCCACCTCCTCCTTCAGGGCGTTGAGGCGCTGGCCGGCGGCCTTGCGTTCTTCCGGGTCGAGATCGCCGAGGGTCTTCATCAGGCCGGTGATGCGGCCCTTCTTGCCCAGGGCGCGCACACGCACCTGGTCGAGGGTTTCCAGGTCCCCGGCCGCGTTCACCGCGTCCAAAAGCTCCCGGCGCAGGGCGTCCACGTCCTCCATGGGGCCTCCAAACACAACCGGGGGCCGGCGGCGCAGCCCGCCCGGCCCCCGGGATCGTTCTGTGGCGGGTGGTTACGCCGCTTCCAGGGCGTTGCGCGCCGTATCCACCATGGCCTTGAAGCCTTCCGGATCGCGCACGGCGAGGTCGGCGAGCATCTTGCGGTCCACGCCCACGCCGGCGGTCTTCAGGCCGTTCATGAGGCCGGAATAGGTCATGCCGTGCTGGCGGGCGCCGGCGTTGATCCGCTGGACCCAGAGCTTGCGGAACTCGCGCTTGCGCACCCGGCGGTCGCGATAGGCGTATTGCAGGGATTTTTCCACCTGCTGGATGGATACCCGGTAGCAGTTCTTGCTGCGCCGGCGGTACCCTTTCGCCATCTTGTGGATCTTGTTGTGGCGGGCGTGCTTGGTGGTGCCGCGCTTCACGTGAGCCATGGCAGCGCCTCCCTAGTTCTTGCGACGGCCGTAGGGGAGGAAGGTGCGCACGAGGTCCGCATCCCCTTCCTTCAGGATGAAGGTCCCGCGCCGCTCACGCTTCATGTCCTGCTGGCGCTTGCGCAGGTTGTGCTGCTTGAAGCCCACGTTGGCCCGCACCTTGCCGCGGCCCGTGGTGCGGAACCGCTTGGCGGCGGCCCGCTTGGTCTTCATCTTGGGCATTTTCCTCGTCCTTTCGTTCGGGCGTTGAACGCGCGTGGGCGACGGCGGCATGCCCGGGGACCGATGGTCGTCCCGCCGCGCCACCCGGCTCGGAGGCCGGCTTTATAACCGCTGCGCCGCGCCGTGGCAAGGGGATGAAGGCGGCCGCCGTCAGGGAACCACGCGATAGATGTCGAAGGTGTCCGCGGCGTCGTCCGGCAGCGGCACCCGTTTCAGCCACGGCGGCGGTTCGTGGCGGTAGAGGCGGCGGAAGAGGCTGTCGGGCGGCGCCGTGCCGCGCCGGAAGCGGTCTGCCTGGATGGAACGACGGCAATAGG
>CAJXLG010000042.1 GCA_913055885.1 uncultured Rhodospirillales bacterium | reverse complement strand
CTGCACCTGCCGGCTGATCTCCTGGATGGAGGAGGACAGCTCCTCGGCCGACGAGGCCACGGTGGAGACGTTGGTGGAGGCCTCCTCGGCGGCCGAGGCCACGGTGGTGGCCTGGCTGTTCACCTCCTCGGAGATGGAGGACATGGACTGCGCCGTGGACTGCAGCTCCGTGGCGGCGGAGGAGACGGTCTCCACCACGCCGCCCACGGAGTTCTGGAAGTCGTCGGCCATCTGGTTCATGAGGCGCCTGCGTTCCTCGGCGGCCTGGCGGTCCTTTTCCTCCTGCTCGCGCTGCAGGCGCTCCATCTCCATGCCGTTGTCCTTGAAGACCTGCACGGCCCCGGCCATGGCGCCCAGCTCGTCGCTGCGGTTGCGGGCCGGCACCTCGGTCTCCCAGTCCTTGTCGGCCAGCCGCCGCATGGCCGCGGTCATGTGGGCCATGGGCCGCGTGATGGACATGGCGAAGGCGATGCCGATGGCGGCGATGACGACGGCGATGATGATGCCGGCGATGAGGATGTCCCGTTCCAGGGCGGCCACGGGCTCGTCCACCTCCGCCATGTTCTTCTGGGCGAGGAGGGCCCAGGTGGTGCCCAGGAATTCCTGCGGCCGGTAGGCGATGATCGCCCGGTCGCCCTCATAGTTCGGTCCCACGAAGACGCCCTTTTCGCCATTCAGGGCGCGCGTCACGGCCTCGGACCGGACCTCCACGCGCAGCACGCTGGATTCCTCGTCGAAGCGGGAATCCGTGCGCATCAGGTGATCCTGGCCGACGAGGAAGGCCTCGCCGGTATCCCCCATGCCCACTTCCTGTTCCGTGGCCGCGGTGATGCGGTCAATGGGCATCTGGAACACCAGGAAGCCGTGCTTCTCGTTGGCCTTGTCGAAGATGGGCGCGGCGATGAAGCCGGCCGGTTTGCCGCCGCTGGGGGCGTAGGGCGCGAAGTCCTCGAAAACGATGTTGCCGTCGGTGAAGTTCTTTTCCAGGCGCTGCGTCACCCGGCCCAGGCCGCTGTCGGCGTAGCGGCCGGTCTCCACGTTGGTGGCGAAATCCTTCTCCTTGAAGACCGAATAGACCACCTGGCCCTTGTGGTTCACCAGGAAGACGTCATAGTACCCGCGCGTCTCCTGAAGCTCGCGGAACCACTTGTGGTACTTCTTGTGGGCCCTGGCGTATTCGCTGCCCGTGCCGGGATCGACGAGCTTGTCCTTCTGCCCCTTGGGGTGCGGGTTGTCCTGAATGTAGGTCTTCTGGAGCGACTTGGTGGGGTCGCCCGCGATGGCCGCCCAGCCCTTCTCGAACGCGGTGAGGGCGTCGATCACCGTCTCGTTGTCCGAGAGGATCTTGGCCTCGTTCTTCATGGACCTGAGATAGGTGTGCAGCTCGTGGTGGCGGCCGGCGGCGACGGCCCGCATTTCCTCCTTGGCGCTGTGTTCCAGGGCGCCTTCCGATTCCATGGCGGCGATGAGGCCCGTCGCCACGATGGCGAGGACGGCCAGCCCCACCATGATGATGGGCAGCTTGGTGGCGATCTTGAGGCGCAGGAAGGACATGGTTCGTTCCCCCTTGAATGCGGCGACACGCGCCCGCCCGCCCCGCGCCCGCGGGTCGGGAAGCCCGTTTACCGTGCGTCGCGGCCGGCCGGCTGTCAATAAGAACACCCGGATTCGCGCCGTGTTAGGACCGGCGGCCGAGACGGGGCCGGGCGAGTCCCTGTCGAAAGCCATACGGTGGCGCCGGGACGGAAGACCCGGATGCCGCGTTTCATGAACCTTTGCGCTCGATGCCCCCCGAATCAGTCGCCGAAGGCCCGCCTCGTGGCCCGTGCCGGCGGCAGATGGAGCCCCTTGTACCGGCGCAGGGTGTCGTAGGTGGTCCGGCACGACGGAAAGGGCGTGGGGGCGCTGCCTTCCGGGGCGGTGTCGTGGCGCACCCGGTTGGCCCGCGCCGCCAGCACGGCGTCGCGGTCCAGGTCGAGGGCGGCGGCCAGGGCGTCGGCCCAGGCCGTTTCCGCCGGGTCCATGACCTCGTGATAGTCCACGGCACAGCCGCCGTAGGTGCTGGCGAGACTCAGGGCGTCGCGCAGGGTGGTGTCGTAGTCGGCGGCGTGGGCGTGCGGCGGCTGCGGATGCATGTGCCCGAGCGTCTGAAGCACCTCGTTGAAGGGGCGGTAGCTGACGATGACGGTGGGCCGGTACCCCAGCCGCGCGGCCCAGTGCACGACGGTTTCCAGGTGGCCCTTGAGGCAGCGGGCCTCGCCCAGGACACGGCGCAGGCCGGCCTTGGCCCGATGGCGCACGGCGCGCCAGCGGGCCGCTGCCAGCGGGCCGTGGGGCTCGCGGTGGCCCAGGGCGTTCATGTGGTCGAAACGGGCCACCACGCGCCCCGCCAGGGGGTGCTCGAAGGCGCCGCGCGCCGGGTCCCAGGCGTCCGCGCCCACGGGCCCGAAATCCGCCCCGGCGTCGCTCAGGATGGCGGCAAGAAGGCTGGACCCGGTGCGCCCCGGGGTGATGACGAAGACCCGGCGGCCGTCGTCCGGTGGGCTCATGGTGGCGCCTCCCTTTACCGAATGACCGCCTCATACCATGGCGCCGCCGCCGCGTGCAAAAGCGCCCGGCGGCGCGGGGCCGCCGGGCGCTTTCGTCGCCTGCTGGCGGGCGGGTCTTACAGGACCTCGACCCGGTCGGCCATGGGGCCCTTCTTGCCCATGCGGGTCTCCAGGCGGACCCGCTGGCCGGATTCCAGCTCACCGAGGCCGGACCGTTCCAGGGCCACGCTGCCCACGTACACGTCCTTGCCGCCCACGTCCGGGGCGACAAAGCCGAAACCGCGGCTGCCGTTGAAGAACTTCACCACGCCCTCGACGGGCTCGCTGGGCGCGGACGGCCCCTCGGCTGCCGGGGTGACGTCGTGGATGGCGGAGACCTGGGGTCCCTTGTTGCCCTGGGCGATGTCGCAGCGGATCACGGCGCCTTCGGCGACGCCGGCGAAGCCGCAACGCTCCACCACCGAGATGTGCAGGAACGCGTCAGGGGAGCCGTCGTCCATGGCCACGAAACCGAAGCCCTTGGACGGGTTGAACCATTTCACCGTAGCGGAAACGCCTTGGTGCATGGGAGCGGCGGCGGAAGCAAAATCAGACACGGAGCTTTCGACCTTCTGCAGTAGGTGTTTTGTCACGCGGGGATGATACCCCGGAATCGATGCCACGCCAACAACGAAAACGACACGGCGGCGATTTTTTGACGGGGCGGGGTGGTATTGCCCCGCCACCGGGCCGTCTCCTCACGGTGCGAAGACCCGCCAGTCGGCGTCGGGGAAGGGGTTGTCCATGGCCTCCAGCACGCCCAGGGCGTCGCCGTCGATGGTTCCCCGCGCCACGCCGTCGGCGAGGTGGTGGAAGCGCGCCACGTGATCGCGCACGCGGCGCTCGGCGTATTCCGTCGCCGTGCCGTTGGCGATGATGAACGGCCAGTCGGAAGCCTGGGCCAGGAGCAGCTCGCGCACCGCCTGGCGCAGGGCGCGGTCCGTCAGGGCGTCCACCGGCTCCGCCTGGGCCGCCGCCAGCTCCTCCAGGCGCCGGGCGCATTCCGTCAGGTGGTCGTGGATCCAGTCGTTGCTCTCGTTGAGCCAGATCTCGAAGGTGCCGCGATGGCCCCAGGACGAGGTCCCGGGAGTCGCCGTCTGCTGCACCGGGTGCCGGTCCAGGTAGCCCGACACGGTGGTGAGCGCCACCACGTCCTGGTCGAAGGCCAGCTTGCGCAGCACGAAGTCCAGCCACTGCGGCCCCTCGAACCACCAGTGGCCGTACAGCTCGGCGTCGAACGGCGCCACCACCACGGGCGCCTCCAAAAGGGTGCGCAGGTGGTGAAGCTGGGCCACCCGCTTGTCGACGAACTCGCCGGCATGCAGGGCCGCCTTGTCGCGCGCGGCGTGCGGGTCGTAGAGGGCCTTGTGGGGCGTGGGGCCGGTGATGCGGTGGTACTTGATGCCCGTGTCGGAGCGCACGTCGCCGCCGATGAAGGGCCCCACATAGTCCCACGGCAGGTCGTGGCCGACGTCGCGGTAGAACTCCCGGTAGTCGCCGTCGCCCGGGAAACCCTCGTCGGCCGACCACACCTCCTGCAGGCTCTCGCGGTCGCGGCCGAAGGCGGCCACGCCCTCGGGGGTGTAGAGCGGCGCGTGCACGCCGGCCAGGGGCGCCGCGCTGGCGTTCTCGATGCCGTGCGACTCGAGGAAGAAATAGCGGATGCCCTCGCGCCGGAGCACCCCGTCCAGCCCCGGCGTCCAGGCGCATTCCGGCAGCCACAGGCCGCGCGGACGGAAGCCCATGACGCGCTCGAACCAGTCGAGGCCCGTGCGCACCTGGGCCTCCACCGTTTTCGGCCGGGCGGCCAGCAGGGGCAGCAGGCCGTGGGTGGCGGTGCAGGTCATCAGCTCGATGTCGCCCGTCTCGTGCAGCGCCCGGAAGGCCTGGCTGACGCGGCCGTCCCAGCGGTCGTAGAGGGCCGCCATGCGGCGGAAGAAGTCGCCGTACCAGCCGGCCAGCCAGGCCATGTGGCCCTCGTCGCGCAGGCGCTCCTGCTCGTGGTCGGTGAGGGCGATGAGGCCGCCCAGGTGCCGCCGGTAGCGGGCCTGCAGAAGCGGGTCCTCCATCATGGCCAGGAGCGACGGCGACAGGGACAGGGTCAGGGGGAAGCGCGCCCCGTCGGCGCGCAGGTTCTCGAAGACCTCCAGAAGCGGCAGGTAGGTCTCCGTCATGGCCTCGAAGAACCAGCGCTCCTCCAGGAAGTATTCGTATTCCGGGTGCCGGATGAAGGGCAGGTGGGCGTGCAGAACGAAGGCCAGGTAGCCGTCAGCCATGGTGCGCCTCCAGCGCCTTTTCGCAGGCCAGGGCGTATTCCGCGGCGATGCTGTCCAGCGAGCGGCTGTGTTCCTCGCGTTGTCGGGCCATGAAGCGCACCATGCCGCCCTTCAGCGGGTTGCCCAGGAGCTCGCGGATGCCCCAGACGATGGAATTGCGGTTGTCGAAGGCGAGCAGCCCGGTGCGCCCGTGCTCGATGCAGTGGATGTGGGCCGCGTGGGTGGCCAGCACCGGCCGCCCGAAGGCCAGCGCCATCTGCGCCAGGCCCTCGTCCTGCCACGTGCGTGCCGGGATGACGACGAATTCGCTGGCGGCCAGCAGGCGCTCGAACTGATCCCCCGGCAGGTCGCCGGTGAAGCGCACCCGGCTGCCCAGGCCGGCGCCGCCGGCGCGCGCCTCCAGCTCGCCTTTGAGCGGCCCCTCGCCGACGAGGGCGAACTGCAGCCCGGGGTCGTCGCCCGCCACCTCCTCGATGGACTCGAGCAGGAGGTCGGCCCCCGCGGCGTGCGAGATCTCGCCGGCGAACAGGGCCATGGGCCGTTCCGGGGCGAGGCCGACGGCGGCCTTGGCCTCGCCCGGGTCGGGCGGCGCCGCCACCGGATCCTCGAAAACGTCGGGGATCAGCAGCACGCGCGCCGGCGGTACGCCGTGCAGGGTGGTGAGCCCCTCGCGCGTGGAGGAATGGGGCACCACCACGGCCTCGGCGGCCTCGGCGCCCGCCCCTTCCAGGGCGCGCACGTCGCCGCGCTCGGGGCCGCCGTGGGTGCGCTCCGCCTCCACCGTGTGCAGGCTGACGAGCAGGGGCACGTTGAGCTCGGCGGCCGCCTTGCGCGCGGCGGGCAGGGCCTCCCAGTCGTGGGCGTGGATCAGGTGGAAGCCGCCGGCCGGCGCCTCGTCCACCACGCGCCGCGCCACCGCCGCCCCCGCGTCCTCGGCGGCCGCCGCCGTGGTGATGGGGGTGTGCCCGGCGGCGGGCCGGAAGACGAAGGCGTCCACCGACAGGCGGCCCAGGCGCTCCACCAGGTCGTCCACCAGCCCCGCCACGCGGCCGCCCGGGTCCGTCGCCGGGTCGCGGCCGCCGTGCACCACGGCCACGGCCAGCGGCGTCGTGCGCGGATAGGCCGAAAGCTCGGCGTTCAGGCGTTCGTACACCGGCGCGTCCATGACGTTGTCCACGGGGAAGACGCGCTGGTAATCGCGCCCCACGTACAGCCCCTCCAGGCCGAAGCGGCTGCTCGGCCGGTCGCGGTCGAAAAAGACGGCGTTGGAGCGCACGACGGGATGGAAGGCGCCGTCGGGCAGCCGGAAGCCCACCTCGAACAGCAGGTTGCGCTCGGCGTCGGGCACGGGCAGGTAATGCTTCCCGGACAGGCCGTGGCCCTCGATGTCGAAAAAGCCGTGGGCGTTGGTACCGTCGAAGATGACGTCCGTGACGTCGTACACCCGCGCCACGGGCACCGCCCCCTCCAGGTCCGAGCCCTCGCGGGCCTGCAGGGCGCTCACCGTGCCCGGCCGCACGTGCCAGTGCATGTAGCCCAGGTGGGCCTCGATGGGCGCGAAAACCGCGTGGTCGCCCGTGAAGGGCGGCGGAAAGGTCTGCCCGATGTCCCACGCCACCCGGCGCAGGTGCTCCGGATCGGGCGGTGCGGCGGACGCTGTCGCCATGCGGCTCCCCCTTGATCTGGTTGGGCATCCCCTGACGGGTGGACTGTAGCGCCTGTGGCGGGCGCCGGCCAGGGGGGGCGCCGCCGACCGGTTGCGCCGGGGTGCGGGCGAACGCCCGGCGTGCTGCGGGTCAGGCGTCCATGTCGCGGGTGGTGAAGATGCGGTTACGGCCCGCCGCCTTGGCGGCGTAGAGGGCGCGATCGGCGGGCGCGAGAAGGTGCGCCACGTCCATCGGCGGGTCGTTGGGGCCCGGCGGATCGACGGTGCCCACCCCGGCGCTCAGGGTTACCCGGATGGGCCCGGCGCTGGTGCGCACGGGGCCCCCGTTGAGGCGGTCCACCAGGCGCTCCACGGCGCGCTGCGCCGCGCCCAGGGGCGTCTGGGGCATGAGCAGGGCGAATTCCTCGCCCCCCACGCGGCCCATGCTGTCCTCCTGGCGCAGGGTGTGGGCGGCGATGCCGCCCAGCGCCGCCAGGACCTCGTCGCCCGCGGGGTGGCCGTAGGTGTCGTTGATGGTCTTGAAATTGTCCAGGTCCAGCATGGCCAGGGCGAAGGGGCCGCCGTGGCGGGTGGCGCGGTGCACCTCGCGCGCCAGCGCCTCGTCGAAGGCCCGCCGCGTGAGCAGGCCGGTGACGGCGTCGATGCGCGTCCGCTCGGCCAGCTCCTGATTCTGCTGTACCAGTTTCTTGACGACCCGGTGGCGTTCCAGGGCGTGCCGCAGCGCCCGGGCGAGGAACCGGCCGCCCAGCAGGTCCTTGGTGACGAAATCCTGGGCGCCGCGGCGGATGGCCTCGATGCCGCCCTCGTCATCGACGAGTCCCGTGACCACCAGGATGGGCAGGTCGGGGCGCAGGTCGAGAACGCGCTCCAGGGTGGCGAGGCCCGTGGTGTCGGGCAGGCCCAGGTCCAGGAGGATGCCGGCGAACTGGCCGTCGGCAAGGGCGCTGCGCGCCGTGCCCAGGGTGCGCGCGCGCACCGTGGTGAACTCCGGGGCGTGGCAGGCAATATGGTCCTCGATGAGGTACGCATCCCCGGGATTGTCCTCCACCAGGAGGAGCGTGCCGCCGCACGGGTCGGCCCTGTCGTCGGCGGTGGCGAGCGGTTCCGCCATGGCCGGTCCCCCGATGCCCGAAAAGAACAAAGTGTATGAAATTATTCTTATCCGGTGGGGGCCCCGTGTCAACACGCCCGCGGCGGTGCGACACGGACGGGCGGCGTGGCGGCCTACGGGGCCAGGTAGACCACGGCGCCCAGGATGGCGGCGACAATGACGGCGGTGTTGGTGGCGATCAGCCCGGCCGTCCACTTGAGCAGGTCGGCCCGCACGCGTTCGATGTCGGTCTTGAGCTCGGCGCGGACACTCTCGATGTCCGTCTTGAGTTCGGCGCGCACCTGCTCGATCTGTTTCTCAAGGTCGGCGCGCACCTGTTCCGTTTGGTGGCGCACGTCCTCGATCTCTTTTTGCAGGCGCAGCTCCGACTCCCGCACGTGGCCCTGGGTGGCGACGTCGGGCAGGTGCGGGTACTGTTCCTCGATGCGCTGCAGGGTCTCGGCGATGATCTTGGCGCGCGCCCGCTCGTCGGGCGCCTGGCTCAAGGCTTCATAGAGATCGACGAAGTTCGTCATGCGGCTGCTCCGGCCCCGGTCCGCGGCCAACCTAGCCCGGATTTTGCACGGAGTCGATGGCTGCGCGTCGGATCGGGCCCGGGGCCTTCACGATCCCCCGTCCGGGGCGGGCAACGGGTCCGGACCCGGCCGACGCGGGCCCACGGCGCACAGGCGCTGCACCACGCCCGGGATGTCGCCGCGCTCGATGCGCCCCTGGTCGAAGGCCACGGGCCGGAGGGCATGGCCGAAGGCGGCGAGAAGCTCGCCGGGGGCCAGGAGGTGGGCCGGGTCGCGCGGTCGGCTGAAGGCCTCGTTGCCCCGCATGAAGGTGGCGTAGAGCAGCACCCCGTCGGGGCGCACGGCGTCGATGAGGGCGGGCAGCAGCGGCCGGTACAGATAGTTCACCACCACCACGGCGGCGAAGGACCGCCCGGCGAAGGGCCACGGCCGGCCGTCCTCCAGGTCGGCGCGCACCACCTCCGCCCCCGGGATTTGCGCCAGGTCGGCCAGGGGCGTCGTGTCGCGGTCCACGGCGGTGACCGGGTGGCCGCGACCGTGAAAGAACCGGGCGTGCCGGCCCCGGCCGGCGGCCACGTCCAGCACCCGGCCGCCGGGCGCCACGAGCCCGGCGAAGCGGCGCACCCAGGGCGACGGCGCGGTGATGTCCGGCGGCGCGGCTGGCATGGTGTCAACGAATCTTCCCTGTTGTTCCGGACGCGTTTGCGGCACAATGTCGTCGCCCGGTCGCCGAATCAAGCGGGTGAAAGGGCCTGTTGCGAGCCGGGGCCGGGCTGCCTGCACAAAGGAAGGACGAGCGGATGATCGCCTACGACCTGACCTGCGAGGAAGGCCACCGCTTCGAGGCGTGGTTCAAGGATGCCGAGACCTTTTCGTTCCTGAGCGACCGGGGCGACGTGGTCTGCCCCATGTGCAACAGCAATGGCATCCATCCCACGATGGCGCAGGACAACAAGGGCATCCCGGCCGACGCCGAGGAGCGTCTCGCCCGCCTGTTCGAGGAGACCCGGCGCGAGATGGCCGCCGGCGAGGACGACGGCGAGCTGGTGGTGCGTGAGGCCACGGACGAAGAAGCCATGGAAGCCATGGCGTCCCTGGAAGAGGGGGACGACGAGGCCGACGCCGCCCTGCGCACCCGCTACCCGTGGGGCCGCCGCCACGACGCGTAGCGCGCGCCGCCGACGATGATGAAAAAACGTCGTGTTGAGGTGCTTTTCCTCAAGGAAAAGCCTCGAAACAGGGCGTCGCCCGGGGATGGCGTTCGTGTCACCCCGGCTTCCCGGCGAAAAGCACGTAGTTGACGGACAGATCGCGGCTCACCTGCCACGCATCCCGCAGCGGCTGGTAGGTGAGCCCGCGTGTGTCCAGCACCGTGAGCCCCCGACGCCGGCACACGCCGGCCAGTTCCGACGGCTTGAGGAAGCGCCGCCAGTCGTGGGTGCCGCGCGGCAGCCAGTTGAGGACGTACTCGGCGCCGATCTTGGCGGCGGCCAGGCTCTTCCACGTGCGATTCAGGGTGGCGAGCGCCATGACGCCGCCGGGCCGCACCAGGGCGGCGCATTCGCCGAGGAAGGCGTCGGGGTCCTCGACGTGCTCGATCACCTCCATGTTGAGCACGGCGTCAAAGGTGCGGCCCTGGCGCGCCAGGTTTTCCGGCCCGCCCGGATGATAGGCGACGTCGAGTCCCTCCTGCCCGGCGTGCAGGCGGGCGACGCGGACGTTCTCCTCGCTGGCGTCGAGGCCGGTGACGGCGAAGCCCAGCCGCGCCATGGGCTCGGTGAGCAGCCCGGCGCCGCAGCCGATGTCCAGCATGGTGAGGCCGGCGAAGGGCCGGAGCGCCCTGGGATCACGGCCGAAATGATCGCACAGGAAACCGTGCAGCAGCGCCATCCTGGCCGGATTCATGCGGTGGAGGGGCTTCATGGGCCCCTCGGGGTCCCACCACGTCTCGGCCAGCGCGGAGAAGCGGGCCACCTCGTCCTGGCGCGCGGTGCTCGCGGGTTCGGCCATTGCGGCGCTCTCCCCTTCCTGGTAAAGCACGGGCGGATGGAGCGGGGGTTGCTTCGGCCCCCGCCGGCAGAGTATGAAGGCGCCGCCCGCGGCGGGCAACCGCTGGCTGGCGCCCGCCCGGGCTGGCGACGAAACAGGGGTTCGCATTGGCGCGCATCGTTCTCAAGTTCGGCGGCACGTCCGTCGGGGATGTGGACCGCATCAAGGGCGTGGCCGACCGCATCGAGCGCCTCGTCAACGAGGGCAACCAGGTGGGGGTCGTGGTCTCCGCCATGGCGGGCGTGACCAACGACCTGGTGAAGAAGACCGAGGCCGTCGCTCCCCTGCAGGACGCGGCGGAATACGACACCGTGGTGGCCAGCGGCGAACAGGTCACCGTGGGCCTGCTCGCCATGGCCCTGGAGGACCGGGGCATCCCCGCCCGCTCCTGGCTGGGCTGGCAGATCCCCATCCACACCGACGACGCCCACGGCAAGGCGCGCATCCAGGACGTGGCAACGGAAAACCTGGAGGCCGCCCTGGACCGGGGCGAGGTGCTGGTGGTGGCCGGCTTCCAGGGCATGGGCCCGGACGGCCGCATCACCACCCTGGGGCGCGGCGGCTCCGATACCTCGGCGGTGGCGCTCGCCGCCGCCGTCCAGGCCGACCGCTGCGACATCTACACCGACGTGGACGGCGTCTACACCACGGACCCGCGCATCGTTTCCGGGGCACGCAAGCTGGAGCGCGTGACCTACGAGGAAATGCTGGAAATGGCCTCCCTGGGCGCCAAGGTGCTGCAGACCCGCTCCGTGGGGCTGGCCATGAACGAGGGGGTGCGCCTCCAGGTGCTTTCGAGCTTCGAGGACGTGCCCGGCACCCTTGTCTGCGGCGAGGACGAAATCGTGGAACAGCAACAGGTCAGCGGCGTCACCTATAGCCGTGACGAGGCGAAGATCACGCTCCAGAAGGTGGCGGACCGCCCCGGCGTGGCGGCCAGTGTTTTCGGCCCCCTCGCCGACCACCACATCAATGTGGACATGATCGTCCAGAACATCTCCGAGGACGGCCAGAGCACGGACCTCACCTTCACCGTCGGCGATGCCGATCTGGACCGCGCCGTCCAGATCCTCCAGGACCAGAAGAACGCCCTGGGCTACGCCGAGATCGTGCCCGACCGCAACGTGGTGAAGGTCTCGGTGCTGGGTGTGGGCATGCGCAGCCACGCCGGCATTGCCCAGACCATGTTCCGCACCCTGGCGGAGAAGGGCATCAACGTGCAGGTCATCTCCACCTCGGAAATCGCCGTGAGCGTGCTCGTGGGCGAGGACTACACGGAGCTGGCCCTGCGGGCCCTGCACCACGCCTACGGCCTCGACAGCGCCTGAGACAAGGGAGACACCATGGCCGACACGGCGCGCGCCACCCTGGACCGGCTGTGGGCGGCCGGCCGGGCGTTCCTGGGCACCGACTACGCCATCATGGGCGGCGCCATGTCGTGGCTGTCGGACCGCAACCTGGTCTCCGCCATCTCCAACGGTGGCGGCTTCGGCGTGCTCGCCTGCGGCTCCATGGGGCCCGACGCCCTGGCCGAGGAGATCGCCGCCACGCAGGCCCTCACCGACCGTCCCTTCGGCGTCAACCTCATCACCATGCACCCGGAACTGGACCGGCTGGTGGAGGTGTGCGCCGACCACGGGGTGGGGCACGTGGTGCTGGCGGGCGGCCTGCCCCAGGGGGGCACCATCAAGCGCCTGAAAGAGGCGGGCGCCAAGGTGCTGGGCTTCGCCCCGGCCCTCGTGATTGCCAGGCGCCTGGTCCGCAACGGCGTGGACGCCCTGGTGGTGGAGGGTGCCGAGGCGGGCGGCCACGTGGGCCCCGTTGCCACCTCCGTGCTGGCCCAGGAGATCCTGCCGCACATCCAGGACGTGCCCGTCTTCGTCGCCGGCGGCATCGGGCGCGGCGAGGCGGTGCTGTCGTACCTTGAGATGGGCGCCGCCGGCTGCCAGCTGGGCACGCGCTTCGTCTGTGCCAGCGAATCCATCGCCCATCCCGATTTCAAGCAGACCTTCATCAAGGGCCAGGCGCGCGACGCCGTCACCACCGAGCAGGTGGACCCGCAGTTCCCCGTCATCCCCGTGCGTGCCCTGCAGAACGACGGGACGCAGGAATTCATCGCCGTGCAGCGCGAGGCCATCCGGCGCCACCGCGAGGGCGAGCTGTCCAAGGAGGAGGCGCAGCTCGAGATCGAACGCTACTGGGCGGGCGCCCTGCGGCGCGCCGTGGTGGAGGGGGACGTCACCCACGGCTCCCTCATGGCCGGCCAGAGCGTGGGCATGGTGAAGGACGAGGCGCCCGCCGCCGCCATCCTGGAGGAACTGGTGAACCAGGCGCTCCAGGGCATCCACCGGGCGCAGCCCCACGGGGCGGAAAGCGGCCCGGAAGAGGCGGAGGCCGGTCCGCCATGACGGAAGAGGCGCCCGTCTCGGCCCCCCGGCGCCTTCTCGCCCGGGTGCGGGACATCATGGCCGGCTCCGGGAACGCCGAGGAACGCCTCAACAAGATCGTCCAGCGCATCGCCCACGACATGGTGGCCGAGGTGTGCTCGTGCTACATCATGCGCGCGGGCGAGGTGCTGGAGCTCTTCGCCACCCAGGGCCTCAGGCAGGACGCCGTCCACCAGACCCGCCTGCGCGTGGGCGAGGGCCTCATCGGCGTCATCGCCGCGCAGGGGGAGCCCCTGGTCGCCGCCGACGCCCAGAACCATCCCGGCTTCGTCTATCGCCCGGAGACGGGCGAGGAGATCTACCACTCCATGCTGGGCGTGCCCATCCGGCGCGATGCCCGGGTGATGGGGGTGCTCGCCGTGCAGAACCGCGAGGCCCGCGCGTTCTCCGACGAGGAGATGGAGACCCTGGAAACGGTGGCCATGGTGGTGGCCGAGCTCATCGCCGGCAACCGCCTGGTGGACCCGGACGAGCTGGTGCAGGTGGAGGGCAACGCCCTGCTGCCCCTGCGCCTGGAGGGCGCGCGCCTCACCGGCGGCCTGGGCATCGGCCGCGCCGTGCTGCACCGCCCGCGCGTGCATGTGCAGAAGCTCGTCGCCGACGACCCCGACCGCGAGCGCCGCCGCCTGCGCGCCGCCATGGGCACCATGCACCGCGCCATCGACGCCATGCTGGCCCAGGCCTCCGAGGGCGAGCACTCCGACATCCTGGAGGCCTACGCCATGTTCGCCCGCGACACGGGCTGGGTGGCGCGCATTGAGGAGGCCATCGACACGGGCCTGACGGCGGAGGCCGCCGTGCAGCGGGTGCACGACGACACCCGCGCCCGCATGCTCTCCGTCAACGATCCCTACATCCGCGAGCGCCTGCACGACCTGGAGGACCTTACCAACCGGCTGCTGCAGCACCTGGCGGGGCGCGAGGGCACCGCCGCCGGGACGGAGCTGCCGCCGGACACGGTGCTGGTGGCGCGCTCCATGGGCCCGGCGGAGCTTCTGGACTACGACCAGACCAGCCTGCGCGGCGTGGTGCTGGAGGAGGGCGGCCCCAACAGCCATGTCGCCATCGTCGCGCGGGCCCTGGACATCCCCGTGGTGGGCCGGGCGCGCGACGCCGTGGCGCGCGTGGAATCGGGCGACCGCCTCATCGTGGACGGCGACAACGCCCAGGTCTTCATCCGCCCGGGCGAGGACGTGCTGGCGGAGTTCACCGCCGCCGCGGAGTCGCGCGCCGAGCAGCGCGCCGCCTACGCCGCCCTGAGCCACCTGCCCGCCGTCACCCTGGACGGGGTGCGCGTCAACCTGATGCTCAACGCCGGGGTGCTCCTGGATCTGGGGCAGCTCGCGCCCACGGGCGCCGACGGCATCGGTCTGTACCGCACGGAGCTGGGCTTCATGGTGCGCTCCTCCCTGCCCACCGTGGAGGAACAGGCGGCGCTCTATGCCAAGGTGCTGGAGCAGAGCGGCGAGCGGCCGGTGGTCTTCCGCACCCTGGACATCGGCGGCGACAAGGTCCTGCCCTACTGGGACCCCACGGCGGAGGACAACCCGGCCATGGGCTGGCGCTCCATGCGCATCACCCTGGACCGGCCCCTCATCCTGCGCCACCAGTTCCGCGCCCTCATCCGCGCCGCCGCCGGGCGCGCCCTGAACATCATGCTGCCCATGATCGCCGAGGTGGCGGAGTTCGACTTCGCCCGCGACCTCCTGGACAAGGAGCTGGCGCGCGAGCGGACGCGTGGCACGCCGCCGCCGCGCGCGGCCCGGCTGGGCACCATGCTGGAGGTGCCCGCGCTCACCTTCCACCTGGAGGCCCTGCTGCGCCGGGTGGACTTCGTCTCCGTGGGCAGCAACGACCTTTTCCAGTTCCTGTACGCCGCCGACCGCGCCAACCCCCGCGTGGCCGAGCGCTACGACCCCCTGGGCCCCACCATGCTGCGCTTCCTGCACCACGTGGTGACGGCGTGCCGCGCCGCCGGCGTGCCCGTCACCCTGTGCGGCGAGATGGCGGGCCGGCCCCTGGACGCCCTGGCCCTGCTGGGCCTGGGCTACCGCAGCCTGTCCATGCCCGGCCCGGCCGTGGGGCCGGTCAAGGCCATGGTGCGCCACCTCGACCTCACCGGCCTGGAGGACTTCGTGCGCACCCAGCTCGATTCCCCGGCGCGCTCCGTGCGCCCCGCCCTCAAGGGCTACGCCCGCGACCACGGGGTGCCGGTGTAGCCCTGCGGCCGCGCCGTTTCGTCGTTGCGCGCCGCGACGGTTATTTGCTAAACAAAGGGACCGATCGACCGGAAGCGGCGCCGGCCCCACACCCCGGATCAGGAGACGGTTTTCCCGACGTGGCGGTGAACCAACCCGACGACACCCCCGAACCTTCCCGGGATTCGGCGCGCGAAGCGGGCAGCCGGATCGGCGCCCTGTTGCGCACGACGCGCGAGGACCTGGGCGAGGACCTGCCCGATGTGGCCGACGCCCTGCGCATCCGCGAGAGCTACCTGGAGGCCATCGAGGAGGGCCGCTTCGACGAACTCCCCGGCACGCCCTACGCCGTGGGATTCGTGCGCAGCTACGCCGACTATCTGGGCCTCGACGGCGAGGAGATGGTGCGCCGCTTCAAGGCCGAGGTGGCGGACATCGACCGCGGCTCGGAACTCGTCTTTCCCGAACCCGAGGGCGAGGGCCGCGTGCCCGGCGGCGCCGTGCTCCTCATCGCCGTGCTGCTCCTGGGCGTGGCCTACGGCGGCTGGTACCTGCTGTCCGCCCCGGGGACGGGCGGCGCCCTGGTGCCCGCCGTGCCCGAGCGCATCACCAGCCTCCTGGACGGCGGCGGGCCCCCCGCGGACAAGGCGCCCAGGACGGGCGCGGCCACGGAAGGCGAGCCGGAAACCGACAAGACCGCCGCCGAGGAGACGGCAGCCGACAAGACCGCAGCCGACAAGACCGGGGACACGGAGGAAACCGGCACGACCGACACGGCGTCGGCGACGCAACAGGGCGGAGCCGATACGGACGGCGGTGCGGAGGACACGGCGACGGCCGATGCCGGCGCGGCGGACGGCGACGGACAGACCGGCGACGCGGCCGATGATGCCGATGATGCCGAGGGCGAACAGGCGGTGGCGGCCACCGGCTCGGCGACACCGGACCAGCCGGGGACGCAACAGGCCGAAGACGGGGCCGGGCCGGCGGCGCCGGATGGCGATGCCGCCGACGACGCGCGCATGCTGCCCTCGGGCACCGAGGACATGGGACACACGGCGGCGGAACGCCGCATGGTGACCCTCCCCCTGCCGCCGCAGCCGCCGCCCGAGTCGGTGCGCCGCCGGGCGGCCGCCGATTTCGC
>CAJXLG010000041.1 GCA_913055885.1 uncultured Rhodospirillales bacterium | reverse complement strand
GTATCGGCCGTGTAGTCGCCGTAGGCCGTGACCTGATAGCTGTCCACGTCCTGGGTGCTCTGCGCCGCGCCTTCGCCCTCGACGTCCGTGCCGGCGTAGCCGAAGGCACCGCCCACGCGGAAGCCGTCGCCCACGGCCATGTCGGCGCCGCCCATGATGCCCTGGGTGTCGGAATCGTAGCCGGCCACGCCGTCGCGTTCGTCGCGGTTGCCCGTCTTGGCGTAGGGTTTCACCCAGACGGCCCGGCTCAGGCCGCCGTCACCCGCCGCCAGGCCCGTCTCCCCGCGCGCGGCGTAGCGTTCGCCCGGGCGCAGCGACGCCAGCCGCCCGGCGGCGATGCTCATGTTCTGGTTGCCCGTGCTCGCCACGGCCTGCGCGACGCCGCCCCCGGCGTTGGCGTCGCCCGTGAGCTGCTCGCCGGCGTCCTGGGTCTCGTTCTCGTTCAGACCGGCAAGGGCCTGGAAGGCCTCCGGGTCACCCTGCGTGGCGGTCAGGGCACCGGACAGGGCATCCGCCGCGTCCCCGCTGGCGCCGTCCGGCTGGTCCTTGTAGGTGACCTCCACCTTGAGGTTGTTGTTTTCTGTAACGCCGGCAAGATTGACCAGGGGCGTCTCCCCGGTAACGTCCAGGGAACCGTTGTTGGTGAGGGTGCCGGCCCGGATGACCTTGAGGGTGGCGCCGTCGGAAAAGGTGCCGGCGGCCGTCACGTCCACGGCGATGCCGTCCTCGACCCTTACCGTCTCGCCGGCCGCGTCCACCAGCCAGTTTTCGGTGGCGTCGAAGGTGGATTTTTCCGGCACCGTCACGTCCAGCGTCCCGGCGGTCAGGCCCCCGCCGAAGGTCTTGGTGCCGCCGCCGGTGGCCGTCACGGTGGCGAAATTGCTCACCTGGCCGTGGATGGTGGCCTCGCCCCGGACGGTGAGGTCGTTCGTGCCGCCCTGGCCGTCAACGAGGCCGCTCACCACCACGCCGTCCTGCACGGTCACGCTGTCGTCGCCGCCGCCCGTCTTCACGTAGCCCAGAACGTCGGTGTCCAGGGTGGTGTCGCCGCTGTAGCCGGCCTGCTCGGTGATGGCGCCGTTCGGATTGTCGAGGGTCTCGAAGCCCGTGTACTGGCTGGTGTTCACCTCGACGTCCCCGGCGCTCCCCTTGACCGTCAGGGTGTCGGTGCCGCTGCCCCCCTTGACCGCGCCGTGCACGACGCTGCCCATGTGGGCGACCAGGGTGTCGGCACCGTCGGACAGGTCCACGTCTCCCCGCACCGTGCTGCCGGCCTTGAGCTTCACCGTATCATCTCTCAAGCCGGCCTTTATCCTGGCGCCCGAGATGGATGATCCGTCGCCGACGGTCGCGCCTTCTTCCAGGATGATGGTATTCTTATCCCTCACCGCCTCAATTCTACGATAAACGACGGCGTTCTTTTCGACAATAATCGTATCGTTACCGAAATTGCTTCTAATTTTTCCGGTGACCTCAACACCCCGGCTGATGGTGACGGTTAAATCGACGGGGTCCGTCCTCACATTGCCCAGCAGGTCGGTGGTGACGGTGGTATCGCCGCTGAAGCTTGCGGTGGTAATGCTGCCGGCCGTGTTGGTATAATTCTCGAAACTGTGGTAGGTGTTCGTATTGACCTGCACATCCCCGTCGGCCCCGGTGACCTCCAGGGTGTCGCCGCTGCCGGTCCCGGCGGCAACGGAACGCGCCCAGGCACCCCACACAGCGGTATAGGTGTCGTCGCCCCCCGCCAAATCGACCTCGCCGGTGTCCAACGCGCCGTCGTTTGTCAGGGTGTCGGCGTTGTCGGTGGTTCCGGGCGTGCCGGGCGTGTCGACCGTGTTAATCGGGCTTGTCGTCGTCCCCGTACACTCGATCCTGTTGCCGCCGTCCGCCGTGGTGCCGGTTTTCGTGCAGTCCGCGGCGGCCGGCGCCGGGGCCAGCAGGGCGGCCCCCGCCACCAGGGCGGCAAGCGACGCGCTGGTGCGAAGCTGGCGGCGGAGTGGCGTGGTCATACCGTCGGCGGTCATGGGGTCCTCCTCTCGACATGGCCGGGCGGCGTCACGGGCGCGCACCCGCGCCGCCGGTCCTATGACGGACGGCGTAGAGAGGTATGGTATCCCTGTCAAGGTGCACAACCCGGGATGTCAACGGTTGTTGACATGCTGTTCACACACCGTTCACGCGCCGCCGGCCAGCACGTCCCGGAAGGCGCGCACGGCGGCCGCCGGACCGTCGGGGGGGTTCCAGACGCCGCCGCTCACGGCCAGGAAATCGGCCCCGGCGGCCACCAGGGGCGCGGCGTTGTCCGGCGTGATGCCGCCGATGGCGACGCACGGCACCACCATGAGGCTGGACCACCATTCCAGGATTTCCGGGTCGGCCGCCGTTTTCGGGGCCTTGGTGTCCGTGGGATAAAAGGCGCCGAAGGCCACGTAGTCGGCCCCCGCCTCCGCCGCCTTCATGGCGAGATGACGGGAATCGTGGCACGTGGCGCCGACGATGGCGCCGTCGCCCACGATGCCCCGGGCCTTCTTCACCGGCATGTCGTCCCGGCCCACGTGGACGCCGTCGCAGCCGCCCTCCGCCGCCAGGTCGGGCCGATCGTTCAGGACGAAGGCCACGTCGCGGTCCTGGCACACGGGGCGCAGGACGTCGCGGGCACGGCGCAGGGCGGCGTCGTCCACCCCCTTGAGGCGCAACTGGACGCACGCCACGTCGCCCGCGTCCAGGGTGGCCGCCAGGGTCTCCGCGAAGGCCGCCGGGTCGGGGATCTCCGGCGGGGTCAGGAGGTACAGCCGACAGGGCATGGGGGTCTCCGTCGTCGTTGCTGGCGCCCGCGCCGCCGGGATTTCCGGCAGCGGCAGGCCGTCGCCGTCATACACCAGGGCGCCCGTCGCATGGGCCATGCCCGCCAGGCGCCGGCGCACGTCCGGGGCGCCGGTGAAACGCACGTCCAGGCCGCCGTGGCGCAGGGCCGCCAGGGCGGCCCCCGCCCACGCACCGCAGTCCAGCACGGCGCGCCGGCGCGGGCCGAGCGCCGGGCGGGCCACCTGGTGGAACCACGCCGGCCCCGCCACCCGGCCGGCGCCCGGCGCGCTCACCACCAGGGCGGGCCCCGGCGCGGCGGCGGCCGCCGCCGCGTCCGCCGGGCCGTCGATGCGCAGGACGCGCGGTCGCACTCGGCCCTCCCGGGTCATGGACAGGCACACACCCGCATGGTGTAGCCGTGCGGCATGAACGAAGCAACGGCCAATCCGAAAAGGCCCCGCCGTTGACGGCCGGCGCGGGCGCGGCCTATGGTCCGGGTCATACGAACGCGTGAGGTCTTCAGTGGTGGCATCGGGCGACGACGAAACCCGCGACCGTGTCGGCCGGGCCGTGACACGCCTGGAGCGCGCGGTGGGGCGCCTGGAGGAACTGGTGGCGGCGCGCGCGCCGGAGGCCGAGGCCGAGCGGCAGCGCCTCGTGGCCGAACTGAACCAGGCGCGCGAGGATTATGCCCGGCTGGAAGAGGTGACCGACCGTGTCTCCGGGCGGCTGGACGACGCCATCGCCCGCTTCCGCGCGGCGCTGGGCGAGGAGTGACGCACCATGCCCGAGGTGACCCTGCGCATCAGCGGCCGCGATTACACCGTCACCTGCGACCCGGGCGAGGAGGAGCACGTCCGGACTCTGGGCCGCTACGTGGACAACAAGGCGCAACAGCTCGTCCAGGGCCTGGGCAACCTGAGCGAACCCCGCCTGCTGCTGCTGGTGAGCCTGATGCTCGCCAACGAGGTGGGCGAGGCGCGCGGCACCCTGGAGGCCCTGCGCGGCGAGGACGCCGAACGCGCCCGCCAGAGCGACGCCGTCGCCGACACCCTGGAAAGCCTCGCCGGCCGCGTCGAAACCATTGTGCAGCAGCTCGAAGAGTCCTAGCCCGGATTTTGCACGGACTCGACGGGCTGCGTTGGCCTGCGCTGTGCCTGACGACACCGGCGCGCAGCTATCGACTCCGTGCAAAATCCGGGCTACACTGAATCCTGGATGCTGCCCGGTGCGTCAGGCGTGTTTTTTCCCGGGCCCACATCATCGCTCAAGGGTGCTGTCCCTGCCGTTGTCGGGGCTCATACAGGACGGGCCTCCCCGTGCCTTGCAGTCGCGGCTTCGGTAGCACGGCGCCCACCTGGTCGGACTGGCCGCCAGGGGATGACGGACGACCGACGGCCGAGGCGGCATCCAGGTTTTTTTTCGCCGTGTCCTTCCCGCCGCGGGCCGAGGCCCCGACAAACCACACCATCCCGGAACGCATGGCCCCCGACAGCCCGCCCCACGACGACAGCCGCAAGACCACCGCCCGCTCGCGCGCCCGCCAGCGCCGGCGCCTCGCGGCGCAGCGTCACCAACACGCCGGCGCGGCCCTGCGCGACCACTACATCCACCACCTGGGCGCCCGCCCCGGCCACACCGTGGCCGGCTACTGGCCCATGGGCGACGAGCTGGACCCGCGCCCCCTCATGGAGGCCCTGGCCCATCGCGGCGTCCACGTCGCCCTGCCCGCCGTGGCCGAACGCGAGGCGCCCCTCACCTTCCGCCGCTGGTGGCCCGGCCAGCCCCTGGAACCCGGGCCGCACGGCACGGCCCATCCGCCCGAGCGCGAGCAGGCCGTGACGCCGGATATCCTCCTGGTGCCGCTGCTCGCCTTCGATGACGCCGGCTACCGCCTGGGCTACGGCGGCGGCTATTACGACCGCACCCTGGCGGCGCTGGAGGGCTGCGGCCATCCCGTGCTCGCCGTGGGCGTCGCCTACAGCGACCAGCGCGACCCCACCCTGCCGCGCGAGGCCCACGACCGGCCGCTGGACTGGCTGGTGACGGAATCGGGCGCGCGCCGCCTGCCGCGTGCCGGCCAGCCCGTGCGCGAGGGGGCCTGATGCGGCTGTTGTTCGTCGGCGACGTGGTGGGCCGCGCCGGGCGCGACGCCTTCCTGGGCGCCCTGCCCGGCCTGCGCGAGCGCTACACCCCGGACTTCGTGGTGGTGAACGGCGAGAATGCCGCCCACGGCTTCGGCCTCACCATGAAGATCGCGCGGAGCTTTTTCGAGGCGGGCGTGGACGCCATCCCCATGGGCAACCACGTCTGGGACCAGCGCGAGCTTCTGCACAACATCGACGACGAGCCGCGCATCATCCGGCCCCTGAACTATCCGCCGGGCACCCCGGGCCTGGGCGCCCGGGTGTTCCGCACGGCCACGGGCCGCCGCGTCCTGGTGGCGCAGGTCATGGGGCGGCTCTTCATGGACCCGCTGGACGATCCCTTCGCCGCCGCCCGCCACCTCCTGGACACCTACCGCCTGGTGCGCGACGTGGACGCCGCCGTCATCGACATGCACGGCGAGGCCAGCAGCGAGAAGATGGCCTTCGGCAAGCACTTCGACGGCCGCGCCAGCCTCATCGCGGGCACCCACACCCACATTCCCACGGCCGACCTGCGCGTCCTTCCGGAAGGCACCGCCTACATCAGCGACGTGGGCATGACCGGCGACTACGAATCCGTCATCGGCATGCAGGCGGAGGGCTCCATCGCCCGCGTCACCCGCAAACTGCCCATCCGCATGGAGCCGGCGGAGGGCCCCGCCACCCTGTGCGCCGTCCTCGTGGACACGGACGACACCACCGGCCTCGCCCGCGCGGCCCGGCCCATCCGCCAGGGCGGCGTGCTGGCGGGCACGGAACCGGCGTAGCCTTCTCCCGGCCCATCCCTACGGAAACGCCCCCAGCACCGCCCGCGCCTTGGTCAGCATCTCGTCATGCTCGGCCGCCGGATCGGACTGGGCGACAATGGCGCCGCCCGCCCCCACGGAAACGGTGTCCCCCGTGTGGACCAGGGTGCGGATCACCACGCTCAGGTCGGCGGCCCCGTTCACCCCCAGCCAGCCCAGCGCCCCCGAATAGACGCCGCGCGGCCCGTCCTCCAGGCCGTCCAGGAGGGCCAGGGTGCGTTCCTTGGGGGCGCCCGTCATGGAGCCCGGCGGGAAGGCGGCGCGCACGGCGTCCAGCGCCGTGCATTCCGGCCGCAGCCGGCCGCGCACCGTGGTCACCATCTGGTGCACCGTGGCCCACGGCTCCACGGCCATGAGGGCCGGCACGTGGACGCTGCCCACGCGGCACACCCGGCCCAGGTCGTTGCGCAGCAGGTCCGCGATCATGAGGTTCTCGGCGCGCGTCTTGGGGTCGGCGCGCAGGGCCCCGGCCAGGCGCTCGTCCTCGGCCGGCGTGGCGCCGCGCGGCGCCGTGCCCTTGATGGGACGGGCCTCCGCCGTGCCGTCGGCCCCCACCCGCAGGAAACGCTCCGGCGACGAGCTGAGCACGGCGCATTCCGGAAAGCGCAGGAAGGCGGCATGGGCGGCCGGGTTGTGCCGCCGCAGAAGCCGGTACAGGGCCAGGGCGTCCCCCGGTGCCGCCGCCGTCAGTTGGTTCGTCAGGCAGATCTCGTAGGACTCGCCGGCGGTGATGGCGTCGAAGCAGCGTTCGATGCGGTCCAGGTAGGCGGCCCGGTCGTGGCGCGGGCGGACGGGGCCCAGAGAGCGGGGCGCCGGCGGCGCCGGCGGCGTCACCCGCGCCAGGGCCGCCGCCGTGCCGTCCAGCCAGGCCGCCGCGTCGGCCCCGTCGCCCGCCGGGTGCAGGGCCACCGGATACACGGCGCCCGCCTGGTGGTCGAAGGCCAGGAAGCGGTCGGCGAAAAGGAAGGCGGCGTCCGGCGTCGCCGCCCGGTGCGGGCCCGCCGCGCCCGGCTCGCCCTTGAGCTCGTAGCCGAAATAGCCGACGAAGCCGCCCGGAAAGTCGAAGGGCAGGTCGGACGCCGCCGCCCGGCACGCCGCCAGCCGCGCCGCCAGCCACGGGAACAGCGCCGCGTCGCGGGTCTCGGTGCCGTCGGCGCGGCGCACCGTCAGGCGCCGTCGCGGGCTGTCGTACGCCACCACGGCGGCGTGGGGCCCGCCGGCGTCACCCATGAAGGACCAGCGCGCGCCGCCCGCCTCCGTGCGGCTGCTGTCCAGCCAGAAGGCCGTCGCCGCGTCGCCGTGGAGGGCGACGAAGGCGGCCTCCGGATCCACCCACCGGTCGAGGCGGCGCCACGCCACCCGCCAGCCGGTATCGGGCGGTGGGCCCGGGTCGGGCGGGGACCCCCCGGCCCTCGCGGCGGCGCCGCCGGTGCCCGCCACGCGGTCGCGGAAATTCCGCAGGAGCGCCGGGCCGGCCTCCGAGCCCACGGATTCGGGATGGAACTGCACGCCCCACAGGGGCCGCGCGCGGTGTTCCAGGGCCATGATGGTGCCGTCGGGGGCGCGCGCCGTGACGCACAGGGGCGCCGGCAGCGGATCCACGAGCACCAGGGAGTGGTAGCGCACCGCCTCGAAGGCGGGCGGCAGGCCGGCGAAGAGCCCCGTGCCGTCGTGGTGGATGGCGCTCGCCCGGCCGTGCATCACCTCGGACGCCCGTTCCAGGCGGGCGCCGTGAAGGTGGCCGATGCCCTGGTGCCCCAGGCACACCCCCAGCACCGGCACCCGGGCGTTTTCCAGGACGAAGCGGCAGGCGCCGAAATCCCCGGCGCGGTCGGGCCGACCGGGCCCGGGGGACAGGATCACCCCGTCGAAGCCGGCGAGGAAGGCGGCGTCGATGCCCGGCGCGTCGTTGGGGACCACCGTGGCCTCGACGCCGTCCAGGGCGGCGGCCATCTGGTACAGGTTGTAGGTAAAGGAATCGTGGTTATCGACGATGAGAAGGCGCATGGCGGCTAGTCGGGCACGGGCAGGGTGAAGACGACGGTGGTGCCCGAGACGCCGTCGGAATCCAGCCAGATGCGGCCGCCGTGGCGCTCCACGATGCGGCGCGCCGCCGCCAGGCCGATGCCCGCGCCCTCCGCCTCGCTGCCGTGCAGATCGGGGCGGCGGTAGATCCGGAACACGCGCTCCAGGTCGTCCGGATCGATGCCCTGGCCGTTGTCGCGCACCGAGAGGCGCAGCCAGCCCTCCTCCTCCGGCGGCCGGTCCACGGCCACGTGCAGATGAACCGGCCGCTCCGGATGGCGGTAGCGCACGCCGTTGGCGACGAGGTGGTGGAGGAGCTGGAAGAGCTGTTCGCGGTCGCCCAGGGCGGCGGGCAGCGGCCGGTCCGCCGTCACCGTGGCGCCCGCGCCGGCAATGGCGTCCCGCAGGCCCTCCAGGACGCGCCGGAACAGCGTGTCCAGGTCCACGGTGTCGAAGGGCTGGCCCTCCACGGCGATGCGCGAATAGGCCAGGAGCGCCTGTACCAGGGCCCTGAGCCGGCCGGCGCCGTCCGTCGCCATGTCCAGGGCGTCGCGCCCGGCGTCCGGCAGGGTGTCGCGGTAGCGCCTTTCCAGGAGCTGGAGCTGGGTGGTCACCATGCGCAGCGGCTCGCCCATGTTGTGGGACGCCGTGTAGGCGAACTGCTCCAGGTCGCGGTTGGCGCGCTCCAGCTCGCGCAGGGCGTGGCGCAGGGTCTCCTCCATGCCCTTGCGCTCGGTGATGTCATGGGCGATGCCCTCGACGGCCGCCACGTTCCCGGCGTCGTCGAACACGGGCGCCTCCTGGAGGACAAGCGTGCGCGGGTGGCCGTCGCGGTGGTAGACCTCCACCTCATAGGCGGGCGGCTGCTCGCCGCGCAGGGCGGCTTGCGTGAAGGCGCGCGCCGCGCCGTTGAGCGGGTTGTCCGTGAGGGGCATCGGGTCGTCGTTCCGGAAGGCCGCCGGGTCGTGCCCCAGCACCCACCGGACCGACGGACTGGCGTCGCGGAACAGGCCGTCCGGGCCGCGGGCGTACAGGAAGTGGTCCGTCAGGTTGTCCGTCAGGCGCCGGCAGCGGGCCCGGTCGTCGCCCGGGGTGGCGTCGCCGAGGCGTTGGGCGGGCTGCCCCACCAGGCGCCGCGTGAGCACCCGGACGCCGGCGAATGCCGCGGCCAGCATTGCCGCCAGCACGGCGAGCGCCGCGGCCCGCCCCTCGCCCGGCCACGCTCCGTCCGCCGGAACCGCCACCCAGAGCGCGGCGAACGGGACCACCGCCGCCAGGGCCGTGAGGAGAGCCAGCCACACGGCGGGACGCTTGCGGATCGGTAGCGTGCGCGGCATCAGCCCTTCTCCCCCAAAGAGGCGGCGGGACTCTAGCCCGGATTTCCCACGGGGTCGATGGCTGTGCGCCGGTGTCGTTCGGCACAGGCCAGGAAAAGCGCGCTGCCCGATGCTCCTCATCGGGCAAGCGCTTTGACGCGGACTGTGCCAACGCCACCAACGCCCGAAGGGTTGGCCCGTCGAGCCCGTGGGAAATCCGGGCCAGCCGCCGTCATTGTGGCCGGCAAATGGCCCTTGGTCATGCCGAAAAGCTGTTCCTTCCGTTCGCCCGCGTGTGGACGGCGGGGCGGATGGGCCGTAGGATCGGCGCCATGCGCTTTCCGGCCCTTTCGCCAAACCTCGGGGCGGGGCACCTCCGGGGCCTGCTCATCACGGCGGCCGGCGTCCTCGTCCTGAGCCCCGACGCCCTCCTGGTGCGCCTCATCGACACCCCGGCGCCCACCCTGCTGTTCTGGCGCGGCCTGCTCATCGGCGTCGCCTTCGCCGTCCTGGTGCTGATGCTGCACGGCCGGGGCGCCGGGGCGGCCGTGCGGGCCGTGGGGCGGCCCGGCATCGCCGCCGGGCTGATCTTCGGGGCCAGCACCACCGGTTTCACCCTCTCCGTGCTCACCACGGCGGCGGCCAACACCCTGATCATCGTGGCGACGGGGCCGCTCTTCGCCGCGCTCATGAGCCGAGTCTTCCTCAAGGAGCACGTCACGCCCGGCACGTGGGCGGCCATCGGCCTGGTCTTCGTCGGCATCACCCTGACGGCGGCGGGCGACGCCCATCGCGTGCCCCTGGCGGAGGCGGTGCGCATCGGCGACGGCCTGGCGCTCCTCACCGCCCTGCTGCTGGCCGCCAACCTGAACCTGTTCCGCCGCATGGCGGCGCCCGACCGCAGCCCCGCCCTGGCCCTGGGCGGCTTCGCCGCGGCGGCCGCCTTCGCTCCCTTCGCCCGCCCCCTGGCGGTGCCTGCGCCGGACGTGCCGTGGCTGGGGCTTTTGGGGCTGGTGGTGGTGCCCGGGGCCTTCGCCCTCATCAGCCGGGGGCCGCGCTATCTGCCGGCGCCCGAGGTCTCCATGCTCATCCTGGTGGAAACGGTGCTCGGCACCCTGTGGGTGTGGGCGGTGCTGGGCGAGGCGCCGACGCCGGCCGCGTGGGCGGGCGGCGCCCTGGTGCTGGGGACGCTGACCGTCCACTTCCGGCGGCAGTTGCGGCAGGCGGGTTAACCCGGATATGAGCGCCCTCCTTGGTGCGTTGATGTTTGTGCACCATAGCCCCCCGGCGCGGCCCGGCAGACTCAGAACCCGAACCGGCCCAGGATGCGCTCCACGGACCCCACGTAGCCGCCGCCGAAAAGGTGCACGTGCACCAGCAGCGGATAGAGGTTGTAGATGTCGCGGCGCTCCTCGAAGAAGCCGGGTTCCAGCCGGCGGTGCTGTTGGTAGCGTTCGAAGAAGGGCTCGCCGAAGGTGCCGAAGAGCGTGGAGAAGGCCAGCTCGATCTCCGGATGGGCGAAGTAGACGGCGGGGTCGATGAAGCCCGCCAGGTGGCCGTCCCTGCACAGCACGTTGCCCGTCCACATGTCGCCGTGGATCAGGCTGGGGTGCTCGGGCTCGCCGATCCAGCGGTCCACCTTGCCGGCGAAGGCCTCCACGCGGTCCATGAGGCGGCGCGGCATGCGGCCGTCGTCCAGCGCCCGGCGCGCCCGGTCGATGAGCCGCATCTCGGCGAAGAAGGGCACCCAGCGGTCGTAGCGCGGGTTGGGCTGGGGCAGGCCGCCGATGACCGTGTCGTAGTGGTAGCCGAAGAAGGGGCCCCGGGTGTTGTGCAGGGCCGCCACGGCGTCCGCCGCCTCGGCCTGGGCCTTCCGGGTGAGCCCGCCGCTGGACTCCAGGTAGGTCATGAGCAGCAGGCTGTCGTCGTAATAGAGCACGTCGGGCACGGCCAGGCCGCCCTCCTTGAGGTCCACGAGCATGCGGCCCTCCAGCTCCAGGCCGCTGCCGTGGCCGCCCCACTTGGCCACCAGCCGGCGGCCGTCGGGCATTTCCAGGCGCTCCACGTCGGCGATGCAGCCGCCGCCCATGGGGCTGCGCCGCTGCGGCCGCTGGCCCGTGATGTCCTCGATGAGGCCGTCGTCCTTCATGGCGCTTCTCCCCCTTGTCCCAAAGGCCGTGCTTATCCCGTGTATTCCTGCCTCAGAAAGGCGATGAGGCCGTCGGTGCCCGTTTCCACCAGGTCCAGCACCTCCTCGAAGCCGCGCGGCGAGCCGTAGAAGGGATCGGGCACGTCGCGCACCTTGCCGGGCACGAATTCGGTGAACATGCGCACGCGATCCTCCCGGCCGCGCGGGCACAGGCGCTTGAGCTGCTGATAGTGCCCGCGGTCCATGGCGAGCACGAAGTCGAAGCGGTCGAAGTCGCTGGGCATCACCTCGCGGGCGCGCTGGCCCGACAGGTCGTAGCCGCGCGAGCGCGCCGCCTTCCGGGCGCGCGGATCGGGTTCCTCCCCGGCGTGATAGTCGTGGGTGCCCGCCGAATCGACGCTCACCGTGGCATCCAGGCCCGCGTCCCTGAGCTTGTGGCGGGCGATGCCCTCGGCCGTGGGCGAGCGGCAGATGTTGCCGGTGCAGACGAAGAGAATCTTCATGGCCCCTACCGTTCGGTGGCGGTCAGACCCTATAGTGGGCCGCGTCATCGGGAAACGCGACCGTAGCAGGAACCCTCATGGTGCAAAAGGCCCCCATCGTCGTGCTCACCGGCGCCGGCGTGTCGCAGGAAAGCGGCATCAGCACCTTCCGCGACGCCGGCGGCGTCTGGCAGAAGTATTCCATCGAGGACGTGGCGACGCCGGAAGCCTTCGCCCGCCAGCCCGACACGGTGCACGCCTTCTACAACGACCGGCGCCGCAAGCTCCAGGACACCGGGGCCATCCGGCCCAACGCGGCGCACGAAGCCCTGGCCCGGCTGGAGCACGAATGGCCCGGCGAGGTCACCGTCATCACCCAGAACATCGACAACCTGCACGAGCGCGCCGGCAGCCAGAACCTCATCCACATGCACGGCGAGCTTCTCAAGGTGCGCTGCAACACCTGCGGCGCCGTGCAGCCGTGGCACGAGGACGTGACGCGGCGGACGGCCTGTCCCGCCTGCGCCAACCCCGACACCCTGCGACCGCACGTGGTGTGGTTCGGCGAGATGCCGTTCCATCTCGACACCATCATGGCGAAGCTGGACGATTGCGGCTGGTTCCTCTCCGTGGGGACGTCGGGCAACGTCTATCCGGCGGCCGGCTTCGTGGACCGGGTGCGGGCCGTGGGGCAGGCGCGCACCGTGGAACTGAACTACGAGGCCTCCGGCGGCGCCTTCGACGACGCCCGCCACGGCCCGGCCACCGAGGTGGTGCCGGCCTTTGTCGAGGACCTCCTGAAAGCATGAGCGACGGCGAAGCGGCCGTCGGGGCCCTCGTCCGCGCGGCCCGCGAATGCCGCGCCTGCGCCGGCGACCTGCCGCACGAACCGCGTCCCGTGTTGCAGGCGGAACCCACGGCGCGGCTGCTCATCGCCGGCCAGGCGCCGGGGTACAAGGTGCACACCACGGGGCTGCCGTGGAACGATCCGTCGGGCGACCGGCTGCGCCAGTGGCTGGACCTGGACCGGGCCACCTTCTACGACCCGGCGCGCATCGCCATCGTGCCGGCGGCCCTGTGCTATCCGGGGAAGGACGACCGCGGCGGCGACCGGCCGCCGCCGGCGCGCTGTGCGCCGTTGTGGCTGGAGCGCATCCGTCGTGCCCTGCCGCGCCTGGAAATGACCCTCGCCATCGGCCAGTACGCCCAGCGCCGGGTGCTGGGCCGCGCGCGCAAGAAGAGCCTGACGGCCACGGTGGCGGCCTGGCGCGACTACACGCCCGATGTCCTTCCCCTGCCCCATCCGAGCTGGCGCAACGAGGCGTGGCTTTCGAAAAACCCGTGGTTCGAGCAGGCGGTGGTGCCTTACGTGCGCGAGCGGGTGCGGGCGTTGGTGGTGGGGTAATTGATGACGCCCGGGCTGTGTGCGAAAGTCACGGTATAAGGCGGAGCGGACGTAGATGGCAGCCGAAAACCACGGCGTCGGCCAACAGCTGAAGCGAACGATCTATCAGGGGCGCAAGCGCCTGACGGACCATCTGGCGACGGCGGCCCTTCTTGTTGGCCTCGGCCTTGCGGGCTGGTGGTATGGCGAAACAACGGGCTGGACGGCCGGGCTCGGTACGCTCGCGATTTACGTCGTTTTTCAGGGCATCGGTGTGCTAATCATCCTTGCCGGGGAGAAAAGCTGATGAACCCCCCTTATGATCTGGTCCTCGCCGGCATCGTCGGCGTCGGTTTTTTCGCCGCGCTTGCCTGGATCGTCATCCCGCGCAAGCCGCCGGACGAGTGACGGTGAACCACGGTTAACCGGCCTTGACCGCCTTCAAGGCGTGGCGCGCCCTTCCGCCCCATCCTCCCTGCAAGACGTTCGCATTCAGGGCGGCCGTCGTGTTAGGCTGCGGCCGGGACAATGCCGGGAGGAATCATGCGCCGTCTGCGCTGGAAGAAGCAGTGGGAGTCCGGGCACACCGGGCTCGATGAAGGCAACAAGCGCCTCGCCGAGATCCTCAACGGCTATGCGGGGCTCCTCGGTCAGGAGGAGCACTGCCAGGACATGGACGATTTCGGTGAGGCGCTGGTGGGGGCCCTCGAAGCCAAGATCGCCTCCGACGGGGAACGCGCCGCCGATCCCGGCAGCGACCGCGACCCCGACGGCCACGTCATGAACCTCCTGGGCGACCGCCTGCCCCTGCCCACCCGGCAGACGCCGCAGTGCAAGGACTGCGGCCTGTGCGACAGCCTCCAGGTCACGCTGGAAGCCTGGTACCGTCACGAGACCTGATCACCCCTTCCGGGAGCCCCGAGCCATGCGACTGGACAAGCCCGAGCTGCTGCGCGACCGCGCCTACATCGACGGCACCTGGATGGCCGCCGACAACGGCGCCGCCTTCACCGTCCACAACCCGGCCGACAACGCGGCCCTGGGCAGCGTGCCCGACATGGGCGCCGGCGAGGCCCGCCGCGCCGTCGAGGCGGCCGAGCGCGCCTGGCCGGCGTGGCGCAACACCCTGGAGAAACAGCGCGGCGTCCTGCTGCGCCGCTGGCTCGACCTGATCCTGGACAACCAGGAGGACCTGGCCCGCCTGATGACGGCGGAGCAGGGCAAGCCCCTGCCCGAGGCCCGCAGCGAGGTGGTCTACGGCGCCGGGTTCGTGGACTTCTACGCCGAGGAGGCCAAGCGCATCTACGGCGACACCATGCCGCCCCACGGCACGGACAAGCGCGTCGTGGTGCTCAAGCAGCCCGTGGGCGTGGTGGCGGCGCTGACGCCGTGGAACTTCCCCCTCGCCATGATCACCCGCAAGTGCGCCCCGGCGCTCGCCGCCGGCTGCCCGGTGGTGGTCAAGCCGGCCGAGGACACGCCCCTCACCGCCCTGGCCCTGGCGGCGCTGGCGGAAGAGGCGGGCTTCCCGCAGGGGGTGTTCAACGTGGTCCCCGCCCTCGACCCCGCGCCCGTGGGCGACGAGCTCACCAGCAACCCGGCCGTGCGCAAGGTCTCCTTCACCGGCTCCACGGAAGTGGGCAAGCACCTCATGCGGCGCTCGGCCGACACGGTGAAGAAGATCTCCCTGGAGCTGGGCGGCAACGCCCCCTTCATGGTCTTCGACGACGCCGACCTGGACGCCGCCGTGGCGGGCGCCGTGGCCTCCAAGTACCGCAACGCCGGCCAGACCTGCATCTGCGCCAACCGCATCCTGGTGCAGGACGGCATCCACGACGCCTTCGCCGACAAGCTGGCGGCCAGGGTGCAGGAGCTCAACGTGGGCCCCGGCCTGGAAGGCAACACCCAGCAGGGGCCCCTTATCAACCAGGAGGCGCTTCAGAAGGTGGAGCGCCTGGTGGCCGACGCGCGCGACAAGGGCGCCCGCGTCCTCACCGGCGGCGGCCGGCACGCGCTGGGCGGCACCTTCTTCCAGCCCACGGTGCTCGCCGACGTGACGCCGGAAATGGCCTGCACGCGGGAGGAGATCTTCGGCCCCGTGGCGCCCCTCATCCGTTTCCGCGACGAGGCGGAAGCGCTGCGCCTCGCCAACGACACCCCCTACGGCCTGGCGGCCTATTTCTACAGCCGCGACGTGGGCCGGGTGTGGCGCGTGGCCGAGGGCCTGGAATACGGCATCGTGGGCGCCAACGAGGGGGCCATCTCCAACTCGGCGGCCCCCTTCGGCGGCATGAAGGAATCCGGCCTGGGCCGCGAGGGCTCAACCTACGGCCTGGACGAGTTCCTGGAGCTCAAATACGTCTGCTTCGGCGGCATCGAGGGCTGACGGCCGGCGCCGACTCACAGGCTTCCGATCCAGTCCGCCAGGGCGGCACCGATGGCCTCGGGCGAATCCTCCTGGAGGTAGTGCAGCCCCGGCACGGCGACTTCCCGGGTGTTGGGGAAGCCCCGGCAGCGTTCCGCCACCGGGCCCGTGGCGATCAGGCCCGGATCGCCGGCGATGAACAGCTTGGGCACGTGGGTTTCCTCGAGCCACGCCACATTGGCCTCCAGCACCCGGCCGACGTAGGCCGGTTCGCCGTCGATGGGAATTTCCCGCGGCCACGTCAGGGTGGGACGCCGGCCCTCCCCGGGCTCGCTGAAGGGGCGGCGGTAGGCGGCCATCTCGGCCCCGCCCAGGTCGCGCATCACCGCCATGGGCAGGATCTGCTCCACGAAGAAGTTCTCTTCCAGGCACATGCGCTCGCCCTCGGCCGACCGCATCCCCTTGAACGCGTCCACGGCGGACGGCGGGAACCCGTCCCCGGTGAGCGGCATGAGGACGGG
>CAJXLG010000040.1 GCA_913055885.1 uncultured Rhodospirillales bacterium | reverse complement strand
CTGGGCACCCGTGGACCCAAACCCGCCGCCCCCCCGCTCCGTCTCATCCAGCGTGTCCCGACGCCTCCATTCGACCCTTATCGCGAACGAGGAAGACCGGCATGGACTATCCCAACCCGGACGCCCTGGTAAGCCCCGAGTGGCTGGAACAGCACCTGGAAGCCCCCGACGTCCACATCGTGGACGCCACCTACTTCCTGCCCAGCCAGGACCGTAACGCGCGCGAGGAGTACGAGGAGGTGCGCATCCCCGGGGCGGTGTTCTTCCCCATCGACGAGATCGCCGACCCGGACACGGACCTGCCGCACAACCTGCCCTCGGCCGAGCGTTTCGCCAGCAAGGTGGCGGACCTGGGCCTGGGCGACGGCGTGCGCATCGTGTGCTACGACGCCAACGGCCTGGCCAGTGCCGCCGCCCGGGTGTGGTGGATGTTCCGGGTGTTCGGGCACGAGGACGTGGCCGTGCTGAACGGCGGCCTGCCCCGGTGGTTCCGGGAGCAGCGGCCGCTGGAGGAATTCACGGACCCGCCTCGGCCCACGCGCCGCCACTTCACGCCGCGCACCAACCACCTTCTGGTGCGCGACCGCGAGCAGGTGCGGGCCAACATCGACAGCCGCCGCGAACAGCTCGTGGACGGCCGCCCCGCCGACCGCTTCCGGGGCACGGCGGAGGAGACGTGGCCCGTCACGCACTACGGCCACGTGCCCGGGGCGTACAACGTCCCCTTCCTGGACCTCATGGACAACCGGGAACTCACCATGCTGCCGCCGGACCAGCTACGCCAGCGGTTCGCCGACGCCGGCGTGGACCTGGACAGGCCCGTCACCACCATGTGCGGCTCGGGCGTCACGGCGGCCGTGGTGAACCTGGCGCTGTACCTGCTGGGCCACAAGGAGGCGGCCCTGTACGACGGCTCCTGGGTGGAGTGGGGCAACGACGACAGCGTTCCCGTCGAGACCGGTGATGCCGCCTGACGACTCCCGGCGCCGGCACCGCGAGCCGGCGGAGGCCATGCTCGTCCGCCGGGCGGAAACGGGCGACGAGCCCGCCATCGCCCGGCTCTGGACCCTGTGCGACATGGCCGTGCCCTACAACACCCCCGCCTGGGACACGGCCCTGTGCCGCGGCGCCACCCATTCGCGGCTGTTCGTCGGCGAGATCGAGGCCCGGGTGGTGGCCAGCGCCATGGCCGGCCACGACGACCACCGGGGCTGGATCTACTACGTCGCCGTGAACCCGGCGTGGCAGGGGGCCGGCCTGGGGCGCGTCATCGTGGCGCACGCCGAACGCTGGCTGAAGGACAGCGGCGTGTGGAAGGTGAGCCTCATGATCCGGCCGTCCAACCGGCAGGCCATGGGGTTCTACGAGCACCTGGGGTATCGCGAGACGCCGCGCGTGGTCATGGCCAAGACCCTGGCGGGCGACGACGACGGAGACTGACGCCGTGGCACGATCCCGCACCCGCATCCTCCACGCCGGGCGCCATCCGGCGCGCTTCGACGGCGCCGTGAATCCGCCCGTGTACCACGCCTCCACCATCGCCTTCGAGCGCCTGGACGACCTGGAGGCGGCCATCGCCGATCCGTCGCAGGGGCGGCACTACGGCCGCTTCGGCACGCCCACCACGCGCGCCCTGGAAGAAGCGGTGGCCGACCTGGAGGGCGGCAGCGGCTGCGTCCTGGCGCCGTCGGGCCTGGCCGCCATCACCCTGCCGCTCCTGGCCCTCCTGGGGCCGGGCGACCATCTGCTGCTGCCCGACAGCGTCTACGGCCCCACCCGCAAGTTCGCCGACACGGTGCTGGCCCCCTGGGGCGTGGCGGTGGAATACTATCGCCCCGGGCCGGAGGACGACCTGACCCCGCGCCTCGGCCCCGCGACGCGCGTCGTCTTCACGGAAAGCCCCGGCTCGCACACCTTCGAGATCCAGGACATCCCGGCCATCGCACGGGCGGCCCACGGCCGCGGGGCGACGGTGGTGATGGACAACACGTGGTCGGCGGGCTGGTGCTTCGACGCCTTGGCCCACGGCGTGGACGTGAGCGTCCAGGCGGGCACCAAGTACATCGTCGGCCACGCCGACGCCCTCATGGGCACCGTGACGGCGCGCGACCCGGACCTGCTCGCCACCGTCCGGCGCACGGCCCATCTGTTCGGCCACTGCGCGGGGTCGGAGGAGGCGCATCTGGCCCTGCGCGGCCTGCGCACCCTGGACGTGCGCCTGGAACGCCACCAGGCCAACGCCCTGGCCCTGGCCCGCTGGCTGGCGCGGCGGCCGGAGGTGGACCGGGTGCTGCACCCGGCGTTCCCGGACTGCCCGGGCCATGCCCTGTGGCAACGCGATTTCACGGGCAGTTCCGGGCTCTTCAGCGTGGTGCTCAGGCCCGTATCAAGGGCGGCCCTGGCCGCCTGCCTGGACGGGATGGCCCTTTTCGCCATGGGGTTCTCGTGGGGCGGTTACGAGAGCCTGATCGTGCCGTCCCCCGTCCACCGCACCCTGACGCCCCTGCCCGAGGGCCGGCTGGTGCGCCTGCACGCCGGCCTTGACGACCCGGACGACCTCATCGCCGATCTGGAAGCGGGCCTGGACCGCATGAACGCCACGACACAAGGGGAGGACGGATGACCGACGGCGTGGACGCCCTGGTGAACGCCATCGCCTTCAACAGCGACGGCCTCGTGCCCGCCATCGCCCAGGACCACGCGAGTGGCGAGGTGCTCATGATGGCCTGGATGAACGAGCAGGTGGTGCGCGAGACCCTGGAGACGGGGCAGGTGGTGTACTGGTCGCGCTCGCGCGGCAAGCCCTGGCGCAAGGGGGAAAGCTCCGGCCAGGTGCAGACGCTCAAGGACATGCGCCTGGACTGCGACGGCGACACCCTGCTTCTGGAAGTGGCGCAGAAGGGCGTGGCCTGCCATACCGGCCGGCGGAGCTGTTTCCATTACGCCCTGCGCGACGGCGCCCTCACGGCGATCCTGCCCGTCGAGGAATCGCCGGAGACCCTGTACGGCAAATAGGACGGGCGATCGCGGCGCCCTCGCCCCTCTTGCGCCGCCGGGGCGGCGGGGGGTACCGTGACCCCGTCGAGAACGGTCTTTGGGGGGAAATCGATGTTGCCTGCCGTGCGCCGGGCCGCCGCCGCGCTGGCTGCCCTGGCGGTGCTGGCGCCCGTGGCGGCCGCGGCCGTGGAGCTTCCCGGCCCCGTGGTCCAGCCCGCGTGGCTTGCCGGGCACCGGGATGCGGTGCAGGTCCTGGACGTGCGTGTCGATGCCGCCGGCTTCACCGTGGACGGCCACATCCCCGACGCTGTTCTTGTGCGCGCCGACGACCTGCGCACCACCCGCACGCGCCAGGGCCGGCAGGACAAGCGAATGCTGCCGGGGCCCGAGACCTTCCGCACGCGCGCCCGGGGCTGGGGCCTGACGCCCGATCAGCCCGTGGTGGTGGCGCCGTCCGGCAAGAGCCCGCGGGCGCTCGCCGACGCCACCTATCTGTACTGGGCGCTGCGCCACTACGGCCACGAGTCCGTGGCCCTGCTGGCCGGGGGCACGGCGGCCTGGAAGGCGGCCGGCCACGACACCAGCCGCAAGGTGGTCCTGCCCCGGCCCACGGACTACAAGGTGGGCGAGGCGGGGGGAACCGTGCTGGCCACCACGGAAGACGTGGCCGCCATCGTCGAGGACGGCCGGGGCCGCCTGGTGGACGCCCGGCCGCTGCCCTACTACGTGGGCCTGCGCAAGAAACCCTGGGTGGCGCGTGCCGGCCATCTGCCGGACGCCGTGCACCTGCCCTACACCCTGCTGACGCGCAACGGCGGCTCCAGCCGGCTGCGCGACGGCGCCACCCTGGACCGCGTGGCGCGCGTGATGGATGTCCCGCGCGACGCCAGCCCGCTGGTGGTCTACGGCAACTCGGGCCGGGTGGCGTCGCTCGTCTGGTTCGTCCTGTCCGAGCTTCTGGACCACCGCGACACGCGGCTGTATGACGGGGGCATGCACGCCTGGGCCAAGGCGGCCGGGCGTCCCGTGGTGAACCCCGTCCGCGACGCCACCCCGTGACACGGAGGGAGGGAGCATGACCCAGCCCGTCGGTTTCATCGGCCTGGGGAACATGGGTCGGCCCATGGCCCAGCGCCTGCTGGACGCCGGCCATCCCGTGCGGGTCCACACCCGCTCCATGGACAAGGCGGCGCCGCTCCTGGAGGCGGGCGCCGAACGCGCCGACACGCCGGCCGAGGTGGTGGCCGGCCCCGATGCCCTGGTGATTTCCATGCTGCCCGACGACGGGGCCGCGGAGGCGGTGAGCGATGCCCTGTTGTCGCGCCTGGGCGCCGGGGGCGTGCACGTCTCCATGAGCACCATCAGCCCCGACATGGCCCGCCATCTCGCCCGGGTGCACGGCGACCTGGGGGCGCACTGCCTGGCCGGTCCGGTGTTCGGCCGCCCCGACGCCGCCGCGGCGGGCAGGCTGTGGGTGTGCCTGGCCGGCGACGACGGCGCCAAGGCGCGCGCCCGCCCCGTGCTGGAGGCCTTCAGCCAGGGCTTCTACGATTACGGCGCCACGCCGGAGACGGCCAACGTGGTGAAGCTCACCGGCAACTTCCTCCTCGCCTCCGCCCTGGAGGCCATGGCCGAGGCCTTTACCTTCGCCGAGAAGCACGGCGTGGACCGCACTGCCGTGGCGCAGCAGTTCGGCGAGACCCTGTTCGCCTGTCCCGTCTACAGGAATTACGGCCGGGCCATCGCCGAGCAGGCCTACAGCCCCGCCGGCTTCCGCCTGGACCTGGGGCACAAGGACGTCAACCTGGTGCTCGACGCGGCCGGCAAGGCGGGGGTCCCCATGCCCTTCGCCAGCCACCTCCAGGACCGCCTGCTGGCCCTCATGGCCGCCGGCAAGGGCGGCGTGGACTGGGCCGGCATCGGCCTGGGGGTGTCGCGCGACGCCGGCGATTCCATCGACGACGCCTGACGCCCGCCATGCACGCGGCGGCGCGCCTGGCCGCCCTGGCCCGCGCTTCAACTGGCCCCCGGCGTGACCGGGCCGCTTTCGCCGGCAGCGGGATCTCCGGAGACCGCGCGTTCCAGCCAGGCCTCCGCCGCCGTGCTGTCGTGCGGCACGCCGACGCCGTGCCGGTACATCATCCCCAGTTCATATTGCGCCCCCGCCACGCCCTGCTCGGCCGCCCGGTGGAACCAGTGCGCGGCGGCCGCCGGGTCCCGTTCGACGACGACCCCCTGCACGTACAGCGAGCCCAGCAGGGCCTGCGTCGCCGCGTCTCCCGACTCGGCCCGCCGCCGATAGTCGGCCACCACCGGCGCGCAGCACGGCGTGCGCGCGAGATAGGTCCAGTAATACCGCATGTAGGGGTTGAGGGTGCCCGTCGGGGTCAGGTCCTGCCGCAGGGCCAGGAGGCCGGGGGTCGTGGCCCCGTACTGCCAGGGCTTTTCCACCGTGAAGTGGACGATGACGGGTGGCCCGACGTCGGCGCCCTGCAGGGCTTCGGTCACATATTGCTGCATGAAGTTGTAGCGCGGGGCGAGCGGCTGCCATTGGCCGCGAAAAGCCGTGGTCAGGAACTCCTGTTCGGGGCACGTCAGCCTGTTGCGGTTCTCGCGGACGAAGGCGACGCACCGCTGCCACATGGCCGCTTCCCGCCAGCGGGTCATGTCCATCAAAAGGACGCCGCTGTTGAGGTACGGCGTCTCGGCGGGGAGGCCGAGGCGGGCCAGGCGCCGGGCCGCGCGCGGCTGCCGTTCGGGCACGCCGCCGAAAACGTGGCCCCCGAGCGGTGTCGCCAGAAGCCGGGCGATGCTGTCCACGGCGACGGTGTCGCCGTCGAGATAGAGGACCGTCTCCACGGACTCGGGCACGACTTCCGCCGCGGCGATCTTGTAGAAAACGGCCGGGGCATGGCGTTCCCAGGCCGGCAGAGTGGCCGACACGGCCTCGGGCACGGGCGCGACGGAAATCCGCATGCCCGGCTTGAGGGTTTCCAGGAAGGGAAGGTTGTCGAGAAAGCGGGGGTCCGGGTCATCCCCCACCACATACACGTCAAAATCCGCATCCGGCGTGTTAACCAGAACGCTGTAGAGGGCCACGTAAACGTGCATCCAGAACGGGCCCGTCGCGGCGAAAAACAAGGCTGTGCGATTGTGCCCCATAATTCGTTCCCCGACGACGACCCGCTGCCGACTGGTGCCGTCCGCATCCGGCGCCCGTCAAGCGTGCTGGATTCGGGCGGGCTCGCGCAACATTTCCCGGAACCCCCACGGGAGGGGCCGCCGCTTCATTCCGGCGTCCGCTCCCGCGCCAGCCGCCGGGCCTCGGCGACCTCGGGGTCCGTCATGCGTCCGGTTTCGGGGCGCCGGCCGGAACCGGTGCAAAACAAGCCGGCCCGTGTCCCGAGAGGACACGGGCCGGCGCCGGGCAACCGGGGTCTGCCCTTGTGGCTGGGGCGGCAGGATTCGAACCTGCGAATCACGGTACCAAAAACCGTTGCCTTACCATGCAGTAAATCTCAACCAAATTCACAATGTCTCCTTGTAGTACTTTGCTTTATACTGAAAATCACCTCCAAACCGTTTCAGGACTTTTTTGACATCAAGCACGCGTGAGCTTGCTACTTTTACAGGCGGAACTCGACTCAATACGGCCCGCCCGTTAACACGCTTCCCCTCAAAATCCTTTTCAAACTCTGTCACTGTTTGCCTTATTTGCTCTGCCGCTTCATCTAATGATTTTCCTTTTAGCTCTATCAAGTAAATAACCTTTTCATCTGTCAAGAATATACCATAATCGGGTTTTCGCCCTGTCGTACGCCAAAAACCGTCTATCCAATATTTTGCCACCCGTTTTCTTGATGGGTTTTCGCCATGATACTTTTTGCCTTTTTCTTCGCATACTACATTTTTTCTTGTATCGCAATACTTTAGCCCTTTTTGTGTTTTCATTTTTTTTACCTGTTCTGCTCTTCTAGTTCTAGTAAATTTTCAAATTCTACATTTATGCTTTCTGATGCTTGGTCTACCATTTCCACCTTTAATGCATCACCATGTTCGTTGAGTATTGAGTGACATTTTCCATCTTCAGTGTAATAACCATTAACAATTTTTGAACTTACCCAAAATTTGCTATCAATAACCTTGCGGACTGGGGCGGAGCCCCGCCTCTTAGATAGCGTATGCGCATATACATAATTGTTAACAGCAGCTAAAATATACGGTGAATGAGTCGTTATAACAAAATCACACCCGACACTATTAGTTGTAAATGCGATCAAATCCATGACATCTTTTTGCGCCGTTGGATAAAGGTGCGCTTCAGGTTCTTCCACAAATATAAGCGCCTTAGCTCTTTCCATAATTGCCAAAAATAATGACAACAATATCCAAACGGACTCTTGTTGTCCAGACGATGCGTAAGCTAGTTTTGTGTATGTTTTATCATCGACATATATCTTCCCTCCTTCGTTGTCATGTATGTATTCTGCCCCCAATATTTTCTTTATAATCTCCTCAGCTTGTCGAATAGGCCCGAGCCCTTCCTCCGAGAGAGAAGTAGCTCTATGCTGCTCTATGATTGTACTTAAGCTCTTATTAAACCTCATTTTTGTCGTGTTTATCTTTTCTATAAATTGACGCATTGGATAATCAAGGAATTCTGGTCTTACATATTGCAACTGCTCCGAAAGAGTGGAAAGAATACTTCGTCCAGCAGGAATAAACAATACCTCTTTCGAAAAATCAAACAACCTATCCAAACGTTTACGTACGTTTGAGTATAGCTCCGACCGTGTTTTAGTTGTCGCTACTGTCGAAGCTGAAGAGAACAATCCTTCACTCGTTTGAGTCATATCATAATTTTCCGATATATTTTTAAATATATTAATGATCTCATCTTTTGCTTTTTCGCTAAAATAAAAAGTATAAAAATTGTTTTTAGTTTCGCGTTCTAATTGTATTTCGACATATACACCAGCCTGGTAATAATAAATAATATTAGTTTCCGGATTCTGCGGAGTAGGCCCCCAGAACTCCACAAAACGTTGACGGAGGCGTGTCCTCAGTCGTTTCCAGTCAATATGCTTTCTTCCTTTTTCGATTTGCTCGAAAATGTGCTCTGCCACTAAATCTCGCAGGTGGTAAAAGAAAAAAACAAGCTTGCTTAATGTAGACTTTCCAGACGATTGAGGCCCTATATAGATGTTTACTCTTGTTACATCTATTTGTGCTTTTTCTATTGGTCCAAATTTAACTACTTTAAGGGTATGTTTACTCTCTCCGCCTTTTCTTAGGTTTTTCCTTGGTTTGCCCCGCTCCATGGTTATGTTTCCTTCTTCTGAAGAGCGCCTCTTTGTCAAAAATTAACGGAAGTTAGGAAAAAAGTTGGAAAAGGGCTGGCTGGGGCGGCAGGATTCGAACCTGCGAATCACGGTACCAAAAACCGTTGCCTTACCGCTTGGCTACGCCCCAACAGCGGCCCGGAACCTAGTATGAACCGGCGGCCCGGTGCAAGGCCCCGCTTTCGCCCGGGGCGGCCGCGGCGCGGGCATAGTGGGCACGGCAGTCGGCCTCGCGCCCGCGCACCACACGTTGGCCGGCGAGGGGGCCGCGCGTCTCCGTCACCACGGTGCGCTGGCCCTCGGGCTCGTCGTCGCGATGGAAATACAGCACGACCCAGTCGTGCGTGCGCTCCAGCTTGTGGGCGCGCGCCGAATTGGAATAGAGGGCCGTGAAGTGCCAGCCCTCGCGGTCCGTGTGCAGCACCGGCAGCCATGCTTCGCCCGACGGGTTGAAACGCCGCGGGGCGATGCGTGGCAGGCGGTCGGCATCGGCGTCGGCGCGGTACTGTGCATCCGCGTCGAGCAGGGCGGCCACCGGCGGCTCCTCCGACGGGGCGTCGGGGCCGTGGCCCACGGGGCGGCCCAGCATTTCCGCCAGGGCGCCGCGGATCATGGCGGCGCGCCGCGCCCCGATGCCGGGCACCGCCGCCAGCCGGCCGTCGTGCGCCGCTGCCTCCAGGGCCTCCAGGGTGTCCACGTGCAGGCCGTCGTGCAGCCGCCGCGCCAGGTTCGGCCCCACGCCGGGGATGCTGGTGAAGACGCGTTCCGGGTCCAGGCTGCCGCGCAGGCGCTGGAGCTGCGACCAGTGACCCGTGCGCAGCATCTCCTCGATGGCGGCGGCGATGCTGTCGCCCACGCCGGGCAGGGCGGTGAGCCCGGCGCGGCCTTCCGCGCGCACGAGGGCGGCCAGGTCGCGGTCGAGGCCGGCCACGGTGTCGGCGGCGCGGCGATAGGCGCGCACGCGATAGGGGTTGGCGTCCTGCTGTTCCAGCAGGGTGGCGGCCTCGCGCAGCCTGTCCGCCACCCGGGCATTGGTCTCCGGGGTCACTAGCGCCCTCTTTCACATCGATACACCAAGGGTAGCACGGCGGCCCGTGCCGCCCCATATGGCGGTGAAGGGCCGAGGGAACCAAGGGAGGCGGGCCATGACGGAGGAAGCGCTGTTCGCCGCCGGCTGCTTCTGGGGCGTGGAAGCGGCCTTCCGCCGCCTGCCGGGCGTCGTGGAGACCGCCGTGGGCTACGCCGGGGGCACCACGCCGGACCCCACCTACGAGCAGGTGTGCGCGGGCGGCACCGGCCATGCCGAGACGGTGCGCGTGCGCTACGACCCGGCGCGCACCAGCTACGCCGACCTGGTGCGCGAATTCTTCCGCCTGCACGACCCCACGCAGAAGGACCGCCAGGGCCCCGACGTGGGCCCGCAGTACCGCTCCGCCCTCTTCCCCCTGGGGCCGGAACAGGCGGCGACGGCGCGCGCCGTGCGCCAGGCGGAGGTGGATGCCGGCCACCACGCCGCCCCCGTCGCCACGACCATCGAAAACCCGGGCCCCTTCCACCCGGCCGAGGATTACCATCAGCAATACCTGGAGAAGCGCGGCTATCGCTGACACCTTATATTCAGGATCGCGGGCGGCAAGGCCGTCGCGTCACAGGGCGGCCACCGCCATGCGCCCCGCCACAGCCAGCAGGAAGGCGGCGAACAGGCCGCGCAGCACCCGGCCGGGCAGCCAATGGGCGAGGCGCACCCCGAAAGGGGCCGCCATCATGGTGGCGGGCGCCAGCAGGGCCACGCCGGCCAGGTTCACATAGCCCAGCGACGCCGGCGGCCGGCCCGGCACCCCCCAGCCGGTGGCGGCGAACCCGATGGCGCCGGGGACGGCGATGACCAGGCCCACGGCCGCCGCCGTGCCCACGGCGCGCGTCACGGGATAGCCGCAGGCGGTGAGCACGGGCACCGTCAGGGTGCCGCCGCCAATGCCCATGAGGCTGGACACGGCCCCGATGGCGGCGGGGAAGCCCCACTGCCAGGGCGGCCGGGGCAGGGCCCCGCGCGCTTCCACGCCCGCCGGCCACAGGGCCAGCCGCCCCGCCACCAGGACCGCGACGGCGGCGAAGACGGCGTTGAGGGCCGCCGTTCCCGCGTGGCCGGCGAGGACCGCCCCGGCCGCCACGCCCGCCACCACGGCAGGGGTCCAGCGCCGCACCAGGGGGCCATCCACGGCGCCCCGGCGGTGATGGCGGCGCGCCGAGACCGCGGCCGTCAGGATGATCACGGCCAGGGACGTGCCCACGGCCATATGCATCCGTATACTCTCGTCAGCCCCCAGATGGGGCAGCACATGATAGAGCACGGGGACCACCACGATGCCGCCCCCGACGCCCAGCAGGCCGGCCAGCAGGCCGGCGGCGGCGCCCGCGGCGAGGAAGGTGGCGGCCAGGGGAAGGAGATCGGCGATCATGGCCCGGACATTGCGCGCGGCTGCGCCCCTGGCCGACCGTCGGCCCGATGGGGCATGATGGCCGACTATGACGGGGGCGCACGGGGATGACAACGGGGAGCCCGCGAACCATGACCGAGAACAGCCACGCGGCCCGCTATCAGCGCCTGATCGAGCTGGGGATCGCCCTGTCGGCGGAGCGCGACCACAACCGTCTTCTGGAAAAGATCCTGCTGGGTGCCAAGGAGATGGCGGAGGCCGACGGCGGCACCCTCTACCTGCGCCAGGACGACAGCCTCGCCTTCGCCATCCTGCGCAACGATTCCCTGGGCATCGCCAAGGGCGGCACCACGGACGAGGCCATCCCCTTCGCGCCGCTTCAGATGTACGGGCCGGACGGCACCCCCAACCACAACAACGTGTGCACGCACGTGGCCCTCACCGGCGAGCTGGTGACCATCGCCGACGCCTATGACGCCGAGGGCTTCGACTTCTCGGGCACGCGCACGTTCGACGCCAGCACCGGCTACCGCTCGCGCTCCTTCCTGACGGTGCCGCTCAAGCGCCAGGACGACCGGGTCATCGGCGTGTTGCAGCTCATCAATGCCCTGGACCCGGCGACGGGCGAGCCGGTGCCCTTCGACCCGGAGCGCGTGCCCCTGGTGGAGGCGCTCGCCTCGCAGGCGGCAGTGGCCCTCAACAACCAGCAGCTCATCGAGGCCCAGCGCCGGCTGCTGGATTCCTTCATCCGGGTCATCGCCGACGCCATCGACGCCAAGTCGCCCTATACCGGCGGCCACTGCAAACGCGTCCCGGTGGTGGCGAACATGCTGGCGCAGGCGGCGCACGACGCCGACTCGGGGCCGCTCGCCGGCTTTTACCTGGGGCCGGACGATGCCTACGAGATCAACATGGCGGCCTGGCTGCACGACTGCGGCAAGATCGTCACGCCCGAGTACGTCATGGACAAGGGCACCAAACTGGAGGCCCTGACGGACCGCATGGAGACGGTGCGCACGCGCTACGAGGTGCTGCGCCGCGATGCCCTCATCGAGTACTACCGCGAGGGCGGCGCCGACGATCCCGCCGCCGCCGACGCCCTGGAGGCGCGGCTCAGGACGCTGGACGACGAGCTGAGCTTCCTGGAGGGCGCCAACAAGGGGGGCGAGTTCCTGCCCGACGACACCGTGGCCCGCCTGGAGGCCATTGCCGAGCGCCGCTGGCGCGACGCCGCCGGCGAGGCGCGCCCCGTCTTGTCCGCCGACGAGGTCTACCACCTGTCCATACGGCGCGGCACCCTGACGCCCGAGGAGTACCAGGTCATCAAGGACCACGTGTCCCATTCCATCGCCATGCTGGAGAAGCTGCCCTTCCCCGAGCACCTGAAGCGCGTCCCGGAGTACGCCGGGGGGCACCACGAGCGCCTGGACGGCAAGGGCTACCCGCGCGGCCTGACGGCCGAGGAGCTGTCCACGCCCGCGCGCATCATGGCCATCGCCGACGTTTTCGAGGCCCTGACGGCGGCCGACCGCCCCTACAAGACCCCCAAGACCCTGTCCGAGGCCCTCAAGATCCTGGGCTTCATGGCCAAGGACCGGCACATCGACCCCGCCCTTTTCCGGCTTTTCGTGGAAAGCGGCATCTGGCGCGACTATGCCGAACAGTACCTCAAGCCGGAACAGCTCGACAGCGTGGACACGGACGCCGTGCTGGCCCAGGTGGCGTGATACCGCCGCCGATCGTCAGGGGCAGCGGCCCGGACCCGGCGCACCGGCCGGCCCGGGGATCACCAGGGTCAATTCGTGCTTGTTGTGCGCCAGGTGCCACAGCGCGGCGCCGGGCAGGGCGGCGAAGGCGTCCACCAGCGCCGGGTCCGCCGTGCCCTGGAATTTCACCGTCACCACCAGGCGCCGCGCGGCCCCGGCCTCAAGCCAGGCCCGCACCAGGTCCAGCAGGCGCTCCGGATAGCAGGCGATGTCCGCCAGCAGCCAGTCCACGGGGCCCGCCGCCCCGGGATCGACGGCGAAGGCGCTGCCGCGCCGTTCTTCCGCGTTGGCAAGGCCCGCCACCGCCGGGTCGAGGGCGGCGCGGTCCACGGCCGTCACGCGGGCGCCCAGCATGGCCGCCACCCACGTCCAGCCGCCCGGGCTGGCGCCCAGGTCCAGGACGCGCTCGCCCGGGCCCGGCCATGTGCCCAGCAGGCACAGCGCCTCCCACAGCTTGAGATAGGCACGGTTGGGCGGCCGCCGGTCCTCGACGAAAACGGGCTCGCCGTCGGGGAAGGGCGCCGTGGCGGTGGGCGCGGCGACGATGGTGTCGGGGGCCACCAGCGTCCACGCCCCCAGGGGCGCCGTTGGCGCCGCGGCGGGGAACGCCACGGCGGGCGCGCGCACCCGCGGCAGGTGCGACGCGATGGTACGGGCGCGCCGGTCGTGGCCCGTGCGGTGGCACCACCAGTTGCGCTGAAGGGCGCGCAGCCTGCGGGCACCGTCCTTGACGGACTGGATGGCCACGGGCCGGGGGTCGCACCAGGTGTTCTGCGCGAAATGCACCGGCCGGTCCTGCGGCGTGCCGAAGATGAGGCGCCCGCGCCGCGCCACGGGGCGGGCGATCTCGCCGTACACCGTGGCCTCCAGGCCGGGCGGCGCCAGCCATGCCATGAGCGGCCCGCCGGCCCAGCCGTCCGGCGGGGTGTCGGGAAGGGGAATGGCGGGGCCGGGCCGGCCGGGCCGGTCCGGCCGTTTCGCCCTAGTCTTCCTTCTTGTACTCGTCGTGGCAGTCCTCGCAGGTGTCGGCGAGGGCCTTGGTGGCCTTCTTCACGGAGGCCGGCGAATCGCCCGGTTCCACGGCGGCCAGGGCGCCCGCGGCCTTCTGCATGGCGCGCATCTTCTTCTTGAAGTCGCCCATGTTGTCCCAGATCTTGGCCTTCGCCGCCGTGCCCTTCACGTCGGCCGTGGCCTTCATCCCGAAGCCCTCCAGCGCCATGGGCGCCACGGCGGCGATGCGGTCGGCCTTTTCGGCGAACGTGCGCGGGTCGTAGGGCATCTCGCCCTTCAGCATGGCGCCCAGCGGATGGATGTTGTGGGCCATCACGGTGAAGACCGAGTTGCGGTACTTGACCATCTTCTCGGCCTTGTCGGCGTCTTCGGCGGCGCCGGCCGTGCCGGCCATGAGGATGCCGGCGGCGGCGACGAGGGATACGGCGGTGCGTCGCATGGTGTTCCTCCCTTGCGATGTCTGGGAAAGGATCATATCAGCACCCTTTCATACCGCACCGCACAAACCTCGTCCACCCCCGGCGTTCATGACGCCCGTGTTAAGATCGTCGTGGTTGCCGCTCGTCAGCCCTTCCGCTTGAGCACCCAGATCTCCAGGAGCGCCCATTCCTCGCCCGGGTAGTTCTCCTGCTCCAGGGCCGACAGGCGGCGGTGGCGCGACGCCATGGAGCCCACGAAGTCGAGCTGCTCCAGGAGCCGGCGCTTGGTGTCGTCGGTCTTGTCCAGGGCGAAGGGGTTGAGGAAGTTTACCAGCATGTAGCCCTCGCCCGGGCCCCGGGCGAAGGCGTCCACCAGCTTCTGCACCGCGTCGGGCTCCAGGTAGACCAGCGCGGCCGTGGAGATGATCACCTGTGCCTCGCGCATGGCCTTGTCCACGGCCTGGCGGGTCTCCGCCGAGGGGGCGTTGAGGTCGGCCTCGATGGTGGCGTCGTAGAGGCCGGCGCTCTTGCCGTAGGCCAGGGCGTTGCCGGAGATGTCGATGGCGGTGGTGTGCGCCGGGAAGCGGCGCGTGCCGTCGATGGTCGTGCACGCCTCCGTGTCCCGCCAGTTGTCGCGGATGGCCTGATAGTCCATGCCGTAGAGCGTGGCCATGGTGGTGTTGCCGAAGCAGGCACACAGGTCCAGGAAGTTCACCGGCGTGCCGCCCCGGGTCTTCTCCTGGACCCACGGCAGGATGAGGCGGTCGAAGGTCTGGCGGTTGAAGTCGTCCGAGACGTACGCCAGCGCGTCCAGGATGCGCTCCTTGAACGGCACCGGGGTCTCGGCGGCGTAGATGTCGTCGAAGTGCTGCTTCTTCTCGTCGGTCTGGACCTGCGACTGGCTCATGGCGCGATGCGTGCTCCTGGCATGGTGGGTCAAGGTTTTGACGATCTGTCTACCAGCATGGGGCGCGCCGTCAAGTGTCGGCAAGGGCGTCGCGCAGCCGCGCCAGGGCCCCGGCGGCCGTGTCCGTCTCCAGGTCGTCGAAGGCCTCCCGCGCCCGGTGCACCAGGTCGGCGTGGTCCGTGCCGGCGAGGCGCGCCGCCAGCGCCGCCAGGTCGTCCTCGGCGGCCAGGTTGCCCTCCGCCGCCCGGGCCTCGGCCCGTTCCAGGAGGGTGGCGAGGGGTTCCGTCGTGTCGGTCCGGGCCGCCACCAGCGCTTCCGGTTCCAGGGCATCGAGGGCGGCCAGCGCGGCGTCCAGGGCGGCGCGCAGATCGCCCGCCGCGCGTTCCGCCGCCGCCCCGTCGTCGGCCTTCACCGCCGCGTCCAGGGCCGCCGCCGCGTCGGCCACCCGCGTCAGGCCCACCGAGCCCGCGGCCGCCTTGGCGGTGTGGGCGGCGTAGCCGGCATCCGCCGGGCGGCCGTCGCGCAGGGCGGCGTCCACGCGGTCGGCCAGGTCGCGGTGGCTGTCGCGGAAGTCGTGCAGGAAGCGCCGCAGCCGGTCCGGATCGCCGCCCACGCGGCGCACGGCCCCGGCGGCGTCCAGGCCGGGCACGGCCGCCAGGTCGGGCGCCACGCCGGCTGCTTCGGCGTCCGCCGTCGCCCCGCCGCCGGCCCCCAGCCACCGGGCCAGCACCGCGTCCAGCCCCTCGGGGTCCACGGGCTTGACCAGATGGTCGTCCATGCCCGCTTCCAGGCTCTTTTCGCGGTCGCCCGCCATGGCGTGGGCCGTCATGGCGATCACCGGCAGGTCGCGGAAGCGGGGGTCGGCCCGGATGTGCCGCGCCGTGGTGAGGCCGTCCATGCCGGGCATCTGGATGTCCAGGAGCACCAGGTCGAAGGCGGCGGCTTCCAGGTGGTCCAGCACCTCGTGCCCCGTTTCCGCCACCGTCACGGCGAGCCCCGCGTCCGCCAGCATGGCGGCGGCCACTTCCTGGTTGAGGGCATTGTCCTCGGCGAGCAGAACGCGTCCGCCGCCGGCGGGCGCCGACAGGGCGGCCGGGGCGGGTACCTGGCGCGTCGTGCCGCACGGCGGCACGCCGCCCAGCAGCCCGGTCACGGTGTCCATCAGG
>CAJXLG010000039.1 GCA_913055885.1 uncultured Rhodospirillales bacterium | reverse complement strand
CCAGCACGGACGGATCCTTGGCGAAGCAGAAGCGTATCAGATGCGTGGGCGGGTCGTCGTGATAGAAGGCGCTGGCGGGCACGGCGGCCACCCCGGCGTCGTCCACCATGGCCCGGCAGAAGGCGACATCGTCGCCGTCGAAGCCGAGCGGCGAGAAATCCGCCATGAGGAAATAGGTGCCCGGGCACGGCAGCACCCGGAAGCCCGCCTTTTCCAGCCCGGCGGCGAGGCGGTCGCGGCGCCGCTCCAGGCCCGCCGTGAGGCCGTTGAAATAATCCGCGTCCCTGCCCAGGCCGTAGGCAACGCCGCGCTGGAGGTTGGGGGCCACGGTGAAGGTGAGGTACTGATGGGCCTTGGCCACGCGCTGCAACAGGCTCGATTCGGCCACCAGCCAGCCCACCTTCCAGCCCGTCAGGGAGAAGACCTTGCCCGCCGAGCCCACGCGCAGCGCGCGGTCGCCGGCGCCGGGCCGGGTCATCAGGGGGGCGTGGGCGGCGGTGCCGTAGACCAGGTGCTCGTAGACCTCGTCACACAGCACGTAGGCGTCATGGCGCACCGCCCGGTCGTTGACGAGGTCCAGGGCGTCGCGGCCGAACACCCGGCCCGTGGGGTTGTGCGGGCTGTTGAGGATGATGAGCTTCGTGCGGTCGTTCACGACGGCGTCCAGCGCCGCCGGGTCCAGGGACCAGTCGGGCGGCGCCAGCCGCACCACGCGCGGCGTCGCCCCGGCGCGGCGCAGCATGGGAATGTAGGTGTCGTACAGGGGCTCGAAGACCACCGCCTCGTCGCCCGGTTCCACGAGGGCAAGGATGGCCGCCGCCAGGGCCTCGGAGGCGCCCGTGGTGATGAGCACCTCGCCGTCCGGGTCGGGGTCCAGATCGTGGAAATACCTGTCGTGCGCCGCCACCGCGCGCCGCAGCTCGGGCAGTCCGGCCAGCGGCGGATACTGGTTGGGCCCCTCGTGGAGGGCGTCGGCCGCCGCGGCCACCACGTCATCGGGTTCCAGGCCCTCCGGGAAGCCCTGGCCCAGGTTGAGGGCGCCACGCTCGCGGGCGCGGGCCGAGACCACCTCGAACACGGTGGTGCCGTACTCGGCGAGGATGCTGTTGGTGGCTTTCATGCCGCCCCCGATGGTTCCGCCGGCCCGGTTCTCCGTGTACCATGCCCGCCCCGGGCCGACAAAGACGGCATCACCCTGCTGCCCAGATCGTGGGCAGTCTGCCGCCTTTCTGGGCAGCAGCCGACGGGCATCTTCCGGGCACGGCGGGCCCGGACCCCGGACGGCCGGGCCCTTTTCACGTGGCACGGCACGTGCTCTATTCGGGGCGGGACACGGACGGGCGACCGCCACGGCCCCGCCCGACCGGCAAGGCAGGAGGACCCATGAGGAAGATCGAGGCCATCATCAAGCCCTTCAAGCTGGACGAGGTGAAGGAAGCCCTCCAGGAGATCGGGCTCCAGGGCCTGACGGTGACGGAGGCCAAGGGCTTCGGCCGGCAGAAGGGGCACACGGAGCTGTATCGCGGGGCGGAATACGTGGTGGATTTCCTGCCCAAGGTTAAGGTGGAACTCATCATCGACGACTCCATGGTGGAACGCGCCGTCGAGGCCATCGCCCAGGCAGCGCACACCGGCCGCATCGGCGACGGCAAGATCTTCATCCACGAAGTGGCCGACGCCGTCCGCATCCGCACCGGCGAGCGCGGGGCCGAGGCCCTTTAGGGGCCCTCGTTCCGGCGGGCCCGCCCCGTCCCGCCGCGCTCGCGACACGCAAAAAGCAAGGGAACGCGCATCATGTCCGACATCAATTCCGTTCTGGAAATGATCAAGGAGCACGACGTTCAGTACGTCGATCTCCGCTTCACCGACCCGCGCGGCAAGTGGCAGCACACCGCGCAGCACGTCTCCACGGTGGACGAGGAGCTGTTCGAGGAAGGCGTCATGTTCGACGGGTCCTCCATCGCCGGATGGAAGACCATCAACGAGTCCGACATGATGCTTCAGCCGGACCCGAGCACGGCCACCATGGACCCGTTCGCGGCGCAGCCCACGCTCATCCTCACCTGTGACGTGGTGGAGCCCTCCACGGGCCAGAGCTACGAGCGCGATCCGCGCTCCATCGCCAAGCGCGCCCAGGCCTACATGCAGCAGGCGGGCATCGGCGACACGGCCTACTTCGGCCCGGAGCCGGAGTTCTTCGTGTTCGATGACGTGCGCTTCGACGTCCAGATGAACGGGCAGTTCTACGCCATCGATTCCGAGGAGGGTCCGTACGTTTCCGGCCGCGAGTTCGAGCGCGGCAACGTCGGCCACCGCCCCGCCGTGAAGGGCGGCTACTTCCCCGTGCCGCCGGTGGACTCCGCCAACGACCTGCGCGCCGAGATGTGCTCCGTGCTCACGGAGATGGGCGTGCCCGCCGAGAAGCACCACCACGAGGTGGCCCCCAGCCAGCACGAGCTGGGCTTCGGCTTCGGCGAGCTGGTGGACTGCGCCGACAAGGTGCAGGCCTATAAGTACGCCGTGCACATGGTGGCCCACTCCTACGGCAAGACGGCCACCTTCATGCCCAAGCCCGTGTACGGCGACAACGGCACCGGCATGCACGTGCACTCCTCCATCTGGAAGGAGAACAAGCCGCTGTTCGCCGGCTCCAGCTACGCCGACCTGTCGGAGACGGCGCTGTACTACATCGGCGGCCTGATGAAGCACGCCCGCGCCATCAACGCCTTCGCCAACGCCAGCACCAACAGCTACAAGCGCCTGGTGCCGGGCTTCGAGGCGCCCGTGCTGCTGGCCTACTCGTCGCGCAACCGCTCCGCCGCGCTGCGCATCCCGCACGTGGCGAGCCCCAAGGCCAAGCGCGTGGAGCTGCGCTTCCCCGACCCCTCGGGCAACCCCTACCTCACCTTCGCCGCCATGCTCATGGCCGGCCTGGACGGGATCGAGAACAAGATCCACCCGGGCGACCCCATGGACAAGAACCTCTACGACCTGCCGGCGGAGGAGCTGAAGGACGTGCCCACCGTCGCCAGCAGCCTGCGCGAGGCCCTGAATGCCCTCGACGAGGACCGCGCGTTCCTCAAGAAGGGCGACGTCTTCACCGACGACATGATCGACGGCTACCTGGAGCTGAAGTGGCCGGAAGTGACGGCGTTCGAGCACGCGCCGCACCCCATCGAGTACCAGATGTACTACAGCGTCTGATCCGCGACATCCCGGACTCCCTGGACCCGGCCCGGCCGGCGCCCCGCGCGCCGGCCGGGCCATGAAGGGGGGTCGTGCTCGGCCAGAAAGGTTTCTTCGATATTGCGAACCGCTAAGCGGGCCTGGATGCGAAGGCGGACCCGCTGGCGAAGGTGGACGAGGCGGTTCCGTGGGAGCATTTTCGGCCACGCCCGGAAGGGATATGGCGGCGCTCCCCGCGGAGAAGAAGGCAGTGTCAAGTTGAGGCGTTTGGCGTGCCCCCTTCTTCCTCTCCTCCACCTTCAAGTCACACTGGCCCGGGCGGGCTTGTACCATTCCCGGAAAGTTTGGTTCCGCGCCACCCGATAGTCGGCGGCAGAACGCTCTCGGCGACGGGACGGGAAGACATTGGCGATCCGGCTGTAAACGGTCAGGTACCGCTGGGCCGTCCCGGGGCAGGGGGGCAGCCGCTGCATGCCCCGCTCATGGTGTCGCGTGGGCTGGTGCGAATTCTCCGCCCTGTTGTTCAGGGTCTTGGCGCCGCGGTGCTCGGTGCCCATGCCAGGTCCGCCGGGCGGCGCCGCAGTTTTGTAGCTTGTTCGTCACCATCGCCTTTGCCCGGCTGCCCGTCCCCTTCAGGAGCTTGCGGAAGAAGCGTTTGGCCGCCGCCGTATCCCGGCGCCTCTGCATCAGGGTGTCGATCACCATGCCGTCCTGGTCCACGGTCCGCCACAGGACATGGTACTTACCGTTCATCCGGATCACCATCTCGTCCAGATGCCACTTGTCTCCAGGCCCCGGCTGCCGGCACCGCAGCCCGCGGGCATAGACCGGCCCGAAATCCCGGGTCCAGGTCCGGATGGTCTGGCAGGTCACCTCGATCCCGCGCGGCCAAAAGTTCTTCGGTCTCGCGCGGGCTCAACGGGAACCGGTGGTACGCCCAGGCCGCGAACGCGATCACCGCACGCGGACGGCGGTAGCTCCGGTAGCTCGGCGTCTCCGTCGTGTCCTTCATACCACGATCCTGGCTACCCTCCCCGGCCGTCAATGTGACAAGGCCCCCGGGCCGAGGCGTCGCCACGAAATGGGCGGCGTGAGCCCGACAGTCCTGAAAGCGGATCGGTTCAAGAGGCCTCTTGCATAAGCCGGCCCGAAGCGGTATACAGCGGGCCATCGACAGAACGCGAGGGCGGTTAGCTCAGCGGGAGAGCGCTCGCCTCACACGCGAGAGGTCGGTGGTTCAATCCCACCACCGCCCACCATCATCGAAAACGCCCCGGGGAGACGGCTTCCCGGGGCGTTTTGCGTAAGGGCCGGGGAGAGCGGGGGATGGGCCGCCCATCCCCCCGCTCTTTCCCTTTTTCTCCCTTTCTATCCCCCGAAATCGTTCTTCATCACGGCCATGGCGCGGCGGCAGATCTCCTTGCCGTACTCCGTGAAGAGCCCCTGCCCCCAGTAACGGTAGCAACTCGTCTGCGACACCAGCAGGTGGTACAGGGCGTTGCGGTAGCGCGGGTCGTCCGACGGCACGCCGCCCTGGACGCAGGTGCGGTAGAACATGGCCGACGCCTCTTCCATGACGGAGAGGACGTCGTCATAGCCCTGCACCCAGGACATGTCGTTGGTCCAGCTTCCGCCCTCCATGTGGAAGTCGCCCGATTCCTGGCGCAGGGTCTCGATGACCTGGCGCATCTTCTCCGGGCCGTCGCCGGGCTGGAAGCGGTCCCAGATGCGGTTCTGCAGGATGGGCTGCACCACGGGGAAGGCCTCCTCGCCGAGCCCCCTGGCCGCCAGGTGCTCCAGGTACTCGGAGACGTTCACGGGCGGCGTGTCGCTGCCCGACGCCTCGCGCGTGCCCTCGAAGTACTTGTCGGGGAACTCGTTCATCATGACGCCGCCGTTCTCGCCGTCGGCGATCTGGGCCACGAGGGCCGGCACCTGCTGACCGCCCAGGGTCTGCGGCTGCATGCCCTGGGCCTCGTAGAAGGGCTGCATCTGGGCCACCAGCTTGGTGTCGCTGCCCTGGGTCTTGATGATGGCGATGATGCTTTCCGTCTCGCCGCGCGAGTTGGTGCACACCAGCCGGTGCGGCACCAGCGGGTTGCGCGGGTGCTCGCGCGTCTCCGGCTCCTCCACGGTGTGCTCCTGCACCAGCACCCATTGATAGCCGCAGTCCTTGAGGGTCTTGACGAAGGCGTGGGCCACGTCGGGCTCGTTGGGAATGGCCATCTCGGAAGGCGAGAAGCCGCGCACCTTCTTCAGGGCGTCCAGGCCGAAAATGGCGGCGAAGTGGTGCTGCCAGGCGCGGACGTGGAAGTAGAAGTCCTGCACCGGGGTGGAAGGCGCCACGGCGTGGCCCCACGGGGCGCCCAGCCATTCCGTGCACGGCTGGTTGCCGGGGTCGTTGGTCAGGCTCTTGAGGGACTCGATGATGAAATCATCGCCCATGTCGCGCAGCCCGTGCAGCAGCACGCCGGAATATTCCAGGGCGATGCGCGGGGTCTTCCCTTCGCTGATGAGCTGGGGGATGAAGTGGGCCATGCGCTCGTAGCACCACTCGAACACCGGGGCATTGTGGTTGTCGCCGATGTCCGGGTGCTCCTTCATGTACTGAAGGTTGATGATGAGCCGGGCCGTCTGGAGGTCGTCACCCCCCGCCGGGATGAGGGGCTGGTGCATGTGCAGGGCGTTGGCGAAAACGGCCCGCGCGCTGTCCAGGTCCACGCTGCTGTAGGGGCGATAGAGCTCCTGCTTCCGCCCCTCGGCGACGGTCTCGGCGATGAGCGACTCCTGGCCGCTGATGTTGGGAACCCCTTCGACGTACTCGGGGAGTTCGGTCATGACGGTGCCTCCCTGGGCGGTTGTTGGGTGGGGGCGTTATTTGTGCCGGATGAACTCGTAGACGTTCATGTAGTGCTGGCCCGGGTGGTTCCAGGAATAGTCCTGGCGCATGTCGTTCACCATGAGCGCCCGGAAGCCTTCGGGATGGTCGTACCACACCCGGATGGCCCGGTGCAGCGCCGTTTCCAGGCCCATGGGATCGCCGCCCTCGAAGACGAAGCCGGTACGCTCCTCGGGCGGCCGGGGCGAGAAGTCGTGGTCGAAGACGGTGTCGTTGAGCCCGCCCACGGCGCGCACCACGGGGACCGTGCCGTAGCGCATGCCGATGAGCTGCGCCAGGCCGCACGGCTCGAACATGGAGGGCACCACCACCATGTCGGCGCCGGCGTAGATCAGGTGCGCCAGCTCCTCGCTGAAGCCCAGCTCCAGGTGGCATTCGGGATTGTCGTTCTGCTCGGCCTTGATGCGCTCGAACTCGCCGTGGGTGTCGGGGTCGGGCGCGGCCCCCAGGAGGACGAACTGCGCCCCCTCGGCCAGGCTGTAGTGGATGGCGTGCTGGATGAGGTGCACCCCCTTCTGGCGGTCCAGCCGGCCCACGTAGGCGATGATGGGGGCGTAGTCGTCGTTGAGCATGAGCCGGTCGCGCAGGGCCGCCTTGTTGGCGAACTTGGAGTCGATCCGCTCGGCACTGTAGGGCTCGGCGATGTGGGGGTCCCACTCGGGGTTCCAGGTGTCGTAGTCCAGGCCGTTGAGGATGCCGCCGAACTTCTCGTGATGCTCGTTGAGGATCTGTTGCAGGCCCTCGCCCTGGTCCGTGTGGCGGGCCTCCCAGGCATGGGTGGGGGAGACGGTGCCCACGTAGTTGCTGTAGACGATGGCGCCCTTGAGGGGATTCACGGCCCCCGGCAGCACGTCGTCGCCCAGCTTCGCGCGGTCCAGGTAGTACGCCGGATTGCCCAGGCCCGTGGCCCACAGCACTTCCTCGCCCGTCAGCCCCTGGTGGCTGAAGTTGTGGATGGTGTGGCACACGCGCTGGGTCTCCATGCCGCCGAACTGGTACTGCTCGAAGAGCATCACGGGAAGGAGCCCCGTCTGCCAGTCGTTGGCGTGCACCACGTCGGGCAGCCAGCCGTCAAAGGCCCCCGTCTGGCCGATGAGGGCCGCCACGCGCGAGAGCAGGGCGAAACGCTGGAAGTTGTCGTGGTGGTCCCAGCCGTCGGGGGCGATGTAGGGCCCCCCCTCGCGGTCGTACAGCGGCGGGCAGTCCACGAGCCAGACGGGCAGCCCCGTGTCCGGCATGCGGCGCTCGACCAGCGTGGCCTCGCCCGTGCCCATCAGGTCGCCCAGGCGCATGGCGCGGGCGTTGTCCGGCGTCTCCGCCGCCGCCAGCGCCGCCGGATACCCCGGCAGCAGCAGGCGCACGTCCATCCCCTGGCGCGCCAGCGCCGGCGGCAGGGCGCCCGCCACGTCCCCCAGGCCGCCCGTCTTGATGAGCGGATAGGCTTCCGATGCCGTGAAGAGAATGCGCATGCGGCCTCCCGATTCCCGGGCGCGGGGGTACTACGCTGGGCCGGGCGGGGCAACCCCTGTCGGGCGTGGCGGGCGCCGCGGGCGGCGCGGCGCGGCCGCCCAAACGCGCGGCGGACCGGGCCTTCGCGGGCGTGTGAACCCTTGGTGTAACGGGGGCGTCACACCCCCCGCCGTTGAGGCCGGACCGCCGTGAATGGCATCCTTCCCGGCCCAAGAAGCACAAGGTCTGGGTCCGGGAAACAGGGGACAACGATGACAACCAACCGGGATCTCCCGCGGGAACTGAACCGCGCCCTGCGCAACAGCCTCGCCCTCGTCCTCGCCGGGGGCCGCGGCAGCCGGCTCAAGGAGCTGACGAATCACCAGTCCAAGCCGGCCATTCCCTTCGCCGCCAAGTTCCGCATCGTGGACTTTCCGCTCTCCAACTGCGTCAACTCGGGCATCCGGCGCATCGCCGTGCTCACCCAGTACAAGGCGCACTCCCTCATTCAGCACGTGCAGCGCGCCTGGGGTTTCCTGCGCGGCGAGATGAACGAATTCGTCGAGCTGTGGCCCGCCCAGCAGCAGATGTCCGACCGCTGGTACCAGGGCACGGCCGACGCCTGCTACCAGAACCTGGGCATCATCCAGCAGCACGATCCCGACTACGTTCTGGTACTCGCGGGCGACCACGTCTACAAGCAGGACTATGCCGCCATGCTGGGCGAGCATCTGGAACGTGACGCCGACGTCACCGTGGCGTGCGTGGAGGTGCCGCGCGACCAGGCCACGCAGTTCGGCGTGGTGGAGGTGGACGAGCACGACCGCATCACCGGCTTTTTGGAAAAACCCGCCGACCCGCCCGCCATCCCCGACCGGCCCGACCGGGCCTTCGCCTCCATGGGCATCTACGTTTTCAATGCGCAATTCCTGGTGCAACAGCTTCAGCGTGACGCCGAGGACCCCGAATCCTCGCACGACTTCGGCAAGGACATGATCCCCTACCTGGTGGGGAAGGCGAGCCTGTACGCCCACCGTTTCTCCAAGAGCGCCGTGAACCGGCGCGAGGACCAGGAACCCTACTGGCGCGACGTGGGCACCCTGGACGCCTACTGGGCCGCCAACCTGGACCTGACGTCCGTGGTGCCGGATCTCGATCTGTACGACCACGACTGGCCGGTGTGGACCTATCAGCGCCAGCTTCCCGCCGCCAAATTCGTCTTCGACGACGAGCAGCGGCGCGGCATGGCCGTCGATTCGGTGCTGTCCGCCGGCTGTGTCGTATCGGGCGGCGTCGTGCGGCGCTCCCTCATGTTCAGCAACGTCCGGGTCAATTCCTACACCGTCGTGGAGGACTCCGTTCTGCTGTCCAACAGCGACGTGGGCCGACACGCGCGGTTGCACAAGACCATCGTTGATGAGAACGTGCAAATCCCCGAGGGCCTTGTGGTGGGCGAGGACCCGGAAGCGGACGCGCGCCGCTTCCGTCGCACCGAGAACGGGGTGGTCCTCATCACCCAGGAGATGATCGACGCCCTCGGCACCTGAGGAGGCTGCGAAAACAACGCGGATGAACCACAGCACAGGAAAGAGGGGGGTCGTGCCCATGAAACGCATCCTGACAAGCGTGGCCGCCGTCGCGGTGCTCGCCGCCGCGCCGGCGAGCGCCGATGCCGGCCAGAGCCAGCAGGCCTGTCCCGGGCTCATGAACCCGGCCGGGCCGGCCAAACGCACCTGCCCCGCCGGCGGCCTGGCGCAGCACTACGGCTATCCGTCGCCCGAGGCGGTGCTGGCCGCCGTGGAGAACAACAGGCTCAGGGTGAGCCGGCCGCAGTACGTTGCCCTGCGGCGCATCGCCGTGGGCACCGAGCAGACGGCCAACCAGCTTGAGAAGAATCTGGTCTCCGCGCGCGCCGCCCTGCGCCAGGCCTTCGCCAGCGGGCGCATGAACCCGATGATGCTCAACCAGATGCTCAGCCGCCTGTACACCATCAAGCGGAACCTGCGGTATGTGAACCTGGCGGCGCACGTGCAGACGCACAACGTCCTGATGCCGCCGCAGCTTCGGGCGTTCAACAAGGCCACCGCCGCGCCCGGCAAGCGCCGGCCCAGGGGCGGCATGGGGCCCGGCCAGATGGGTCCCAGCGGCATGATGGCGCCCGGCATGATGAGCGGCAACATGGGGGCCGGCATGAGCCACGGCAGCATGAGCATGATGTCCGGCATGGGTGGCATGACCGGCATGATGGGTGGCATGACCGGCATGCATGGCATGGGCGGCATGGGTGGTATGATGGGCGGCGGCATGTAGGCCGCTTCCACCCCGCCCGCCGACGGAAGGCCCGGCCTCCCCTGGAGGCCGGGCTTTTTTCGATTCGCGCGGCGGCGTCGGGTGCTTGACACGACCGTGACGCAGGGCGACAAGCGCCGGGCGGGCCGGGCGCGGCCCGCGGGGCTTTTCAGGATTACGGGAGGGAAAGATCATGAAACGTTTGTTCGCCGGAACGCTCGCCGCGCTCATGCTGATGGCGGCGCCCGCCACGGCCGGGCAGGGCGGTCAGCCCGGTGGCGGTGGCAAGGGCCATAACGCCATGAAGAAGGCCCATCACGGCAAGCGCCTGGGCGGCAGGCTCGCCGAGAAGGCCGGCTGGCCCGGCCCGCGCCACGTCCTGGCCGCCGCCCGCCATCTGCGGCTTTCGCGGCAGCAGTACGCCGCGTTGCAGGACATCTGCGACACGGTGCAAAAGCGCACCCGCGCCATGGAGGCGGCGCTCGCCGACGCCCGGGCCGACCTCCGGGGGGCGCTCGACAGCCATCGCCTGACGCCGGGGCAACTGCGCCACCTGGTGGACCGGATGCACGCCATCGAGGCGGACATTCAGTATCTGCACCTGTGGGCCCACACGCAGACCCCGCGCATCCTGTCGCCGCGACAGATCCAGGCCTATCACCGCCTGAAGGCGGCGCACGGCGGGCGCGCCCCCGGGCGCGGCGGCCGGCACGGCAAGGGCCGGCACGGCTGACGCTTTGTCCCGCCGGGAACAGGTTAACCCGGATTTTGCACGGACTCGACGGGCTGCGTTGGCCTGCGCCGGCCGCTTGCGAGGAGAAGGCCCGCAGACGATGTGGTCCATCTTCAAGCGGGTTAAGGCCCGGCCCCGCATGGGGCCGGGCCTTGCCGTGTGGGCCCGAGGCGGGTGTTACTTGCCGCTCTTGGTGCTGATGGTGCAGATGGCCGAGGGGTCGTCCAGGCGCAGCACCACGCTTTCGTTCAGGTACAGGCTGTAGTGGATGCCGTCCTGGCCCTGGTAGCCGGCCTGGAGGTCCTGGCCCACGAGGACCACGCCGGCCCGCGGGTCCAGCACCAGGCCGCCCGAGATGTTGGCCTTGTGGATGCCGTGCTGGCACAGGCGCTGGAGGTGGTCCACCTGCAACAGCTCGCTGTCCGGGTAGCGGCGGAACAGGCCGTTGTACAGGGCGGGCTCCAGGACCAGGGCGTAGGGGCCGCGCGCGCCCGATTCGTCCAGCTTCGTGATGGCCGACAGGACGTCGCCGATCACCTGGTCCAGGCCGCTCCAGTCGCCGCCGTCATGGTGATTGCGGCCCTGGGCCGTGAGCAGCCCCGGCACGGCGAAGTCCTTCTGGCCGTGGTAGAGGACCTCCTCCTCGCGCATGGCCACGGCCTCGGCCGCGTCCTCCACGGGGCTCAGGTCGAGGGGCTGGCCCGCCTCCATGTGCGCCGCGACGCGGCGGATGGAAATGTCGCAGGTCTTGCGCAGCATGGGCACCGAAAGGCTGCGGCCGAAGACGGCCCCGGCCTCGCCCGGGCCGGGCTGGCGGCAATAGTCGTCGGCCCCCACCTCGATGGTGGTGAGGCCCGGGCCGTACGGCCCCTCCACGGGCAGGAGACGGCGCACGGTGAGCACATCCCGCGCCGCCGCCGCGGCCGCGGCGTCGATCTCGTTCCACAGCCCGGCGCCGAAGGGCGCTTGCTGGCGGTTCAGGTAGTCCATGGCTGCCTCCCTCATTCGCCCTTCATGGGGCCCACGGTGTAGCTGCGGGCGGGGCCGGTATCGTCGCCTTCGCCCCCGGCGGCCTCGCCGGCCCCTTCGCCGGTGGCCGCCTCTTCGACTTCCGTTACCGGCCCCTGCGTGAACAGGTAGGTCTCCAGCATGCCCGCCCAGTCGGCATCGGCACGCCGGAGCCATTCCAGCGCCATGCAGGCGTGTTCGATCTCTTCCCGCATGTTGTGCAGGAGAATCTCCTTCAATTCGGGATCGTCGCAGTCCTCGGCCCGCTGACGGTACCAGTCCACGGCATCCAGTTCCTCCTTGAGGGAGACGATGGCGTGGTGGCTGTGCAGGGTCTCGCGGGTGAGGCGTTCGCGCGGCGCGTGAAGGGCTTCGCTGGACATGACGCTCCCCTTTTTTGAAGCTTTCAAAACTGTCCCTCTGGAACCAGAATGGGTGCGCAGCCCGCCCAACGCAACCCGGCCGACGCGGATTCTGGCGCGGGTCCCTGCCCCCCTCCGCATCGAGGGGCGGCGCATCCCACCCTTTCGGGTAAACACACCCTATCCGAAGGATTTTCCACCTCCCCCCGCCCGGGTGTTCACGGGTAGGGACAACCGGGGCATGCTGTGACCGCACTGCAAGAACGGGGTGTCCGAACGGGATGGCAAGCATCCGCGGGAGGCAACCAAACGCCTGAACAGGGAGTATCAGGGATGGATCAGTCGAAGCGCTACACCGACTTCAGCCTCAAGGAGGCGGACCTCATCCAGGGCGGCCGGCACGTCCTGTGCGCCTACCAGATGAAGCCGGAGGCCGGCGAGGATTACGTCCAGGCCGCCGCCCACTTCGCGGCCGAATCCTCCACCGGCACCAACGTGGAGGTCATGACCACGGACGACTTCACGCGCGGCGTGGACGCCCTCGTCTACGAGGTGGACGAGAAGAACGAGATCATGAAGATCGCCTACCCGATCGAGCTGTTCGATCGGAACATCCGCGACGGCCGCGCCGTCCTGACGAACTTCATGACCCTCACCGTGGGCAACAACCAGGGCATGGGCGACGTGGACTACGCCCAGATGCTGGACTTCTACATTCCGCCCGCGTACCTGCGCCGCTTCGACGGCCCGGCCACGAACATCGTGGAGATGTGGCGCATCCTGGGCCGGCCGCTCACCGACGGCGGCATGGTGGTGGGCACCATCATCAAGCCCAAGCTGGGCCTGCGGCCCCAGCCCTTCGCCGAGGCGTGCTACAACTTCTGGCTGGGCGGCGACTTCGTGAAGAACGACGAGCCGCAGGCGAACCAGCCCTTCGCCCCCTTCAAGGAGACCATGCAGGCCGTCGCCGACGCCATGAAGCGGGCGCAGGACGAGACCGGCGAGAACAAGCTGTTCTCCGCCAACATCTCGGCGGACGATCCCTTCGAGATGATCGCCCGCGGTGAGTACGTGCAGGAGGTCTTCGGCGACAACGCGCCCAACGTGGCCTTCCTGGTGGACGGCTACATCGCCGGCACCACCGGCGTCACCACGGTGCGGCGGCAGTTCCCCAACACCTTCCTGCACTATCACCGCGCCGGCCACGGCGCCGTGACCTCCAAGAAGTCCAAGCGCGGCTACACGTCCTTCGTGCACCTGAAGATGTCCCGCCTGCAGGGCGCCTCGGGCATCCACACGGGCACCATGGGCTTCGGCAAGATGGAAGGCGATCCCAAGGACAAGGCCGTCGCCTACATGCTGGAGGACGACGTCGCCGACGGGCCCTTCTTCCGCCAGGACTGGCAGCGCATGAAGAGCACCACGCCCATCATCTCGGGCGGCATGAACGCCGTGCGCCTGCCGGCCTTCTTCGACAACCTGGGCCACTGCAACGTCATCCAGACCTCCGGCGGCGGCGCCTTCGGCCACAAGGACGGCCCGGTGGCCGGCGCCAAGTCCCTGCGCCAGGGCCGGGACGCCTGGCAGAAGGGCGTCAATCTGGTGGAGTACGCCAAGGACCACCCGGAGCTGGCCGGCGCGTTCGAGACCTTCGCGTCCGACGCCGACCACTTCTATCCGGGCTGGCGCGAGAAGCTGAAGGGCTGAGGCCCCGGTACAGCGCCGTTCCCGGCGGGCGTCGCCGGGGTCCCTCGGGGCCCCGCGCGGCGCCCGCCCCTTTTCGGGGCCCCGGGTTTTGTGGCAGGAAAACGGTCACACACGGCCGGCGGCCCGGCGCCGCGCGGCCCCATGAAGAAAGGCGCGTCCGCGCGGTCCGGAGGCGCGGGCGCCGCGCAAGGGCGCGAGAGGATTCGCGGAAAGAGGAGACGTCATGTCCACCAAGCATCCCATCATCGCGGTCACCGGCTCATCGGGTGCCGGGACCAGCTCCGTCAAGACGGCCTTCGAGCACATGTTCCGCCGCGAAAACATCACGCCGGCGGTGATCGAGGGCGACAGCTTCCACCGCTATAACCGCCAGGAGATGCGGGAAGCCACCAAGGAGGCCCACGCCAAGGGGGACTACAACTTCTCTCACTTCGGGCCGGAAGCCAATCTGTTCAAGGACCTGGAAAACCTCTTCCGGAGCTACAGCGAGAGCGGCACGGGCCGGCGCCGGCGCTACCTCCACAACGAGGAGGAGGCCGCCGAGTACGAAGACCAGGGCCTGAAGCCGGGCGAGTTCACCCCGTGGGGCGACCTGCCGGCCGGCACGGACTGCCTGTTCTACGAGGGCCTGCACGGCTGTGTCGCCACGGACGAGGTGGACGTGGCCCAATACGCCGACCTGCGCGTCGGCGTGGCACCCATCATTAACCTGGAGTGGATCCAGAAGATCCACCGCGACACCAGCGAGCGCGGCTACTCCGAGGAAGCCGTGATGACCACCATCCTGCGGCGCATGCACGACTACGTCCACTACATCGTGCCGCAGTTCAAGCGCACGGACATCAACTTCCAGCGCGTGCCGGTGGTGGACACCTCGGACCCCATCATCGCCCGCGACATCCCCACGGCGGACGAAAGCCTGGTGGTCATTCGCTTCCGCCGCCCGGAAGAGCTGGGCGTGGACTTCCCCTTCCTTCTGCAGATGCTGCAGGGCTCGTGGATGACCCGGCGCAACAGCATCGTGGTGCCGGGCGGCAAGATGGGCCTCGCCATGGAGCTCATCATCACGCCCATCCTGCGCCGCATGATGGAAAAGAAGCAGGCGGCGTCGTAAGGCGCCCGCAGCGCCGCCGGACGACGCCCCGCCCGCCGTGTCGCGGGCGGGGCGTTGTCATGGCGCGGTATCAGCGGGATCGCCGCGGCGCCGCTCCAGGGGATCGGAAATGAAGGTCGCCGGAAGCTGGCGCATGCGGTCGAGCAGGTATTCCAGGTCCGATTCCTCGAAGGTCACCCCCAGGTCGCCGTACTGGGTGAGGATGCGCTCGATCACCCGGCGGCTGTAGCGTTCCCGGTCGTGGGGCTCGCCGTCCAGCTCCGTCTCGCGCATGACGGCCACGGCGGCACGCGCCGCCGGCAGGTAGGCGGGCGGCAGGCCGGCCCGCTGGTACAGGTTCCGGAGCCCCAGCGGCCCCGAATCGTGGATGAGCAGCCAAGTGTTGCGGAGCGGCACGTCCGCCAGCTCCGCCATGGCCGCCTCGAAGAAACGCATGTCGCCCATGCACTCGGCCCGCAGCACGATGGATGCCGTCAGCCGGCCGTTGGCGTGCATCTGGGCCAGCATGTCGGCCATCTGGGCGTCGCCGGCGCCTTCCGCCAGCCCCACGGTGGCCCGCTCGCGGGCGTGCAGCACCACGTCCTCGGCCAGCCCTTCCGGCAGGGTGTGGCGTGCGGCGAGCTGGGCCTGCAACGTGTCCGAGAGCATGTGCACCAGGCGCTCCGCCACCGTGGCCGGCAGGAACCGCCGGTACACCATGGGCGCCTTGACGCGCTCGCTCTCGGGAAAGGTGTCCAGGACCTTCTGCAGGGTGGTCTCCGTGAGCACGGCCCCGGCGTTGTCCACCAGCCGGGCCACGGCCCCCTCGTTTCCGGTGGCCACCACGGCCTCGGAAACGGCGCTGGATACCGTGTCACGGCGGGCCACGGCCTCCTGCTTGGCGGCCACGTGGCCGCCCACGATCTCGATGAGGTCGGCGTCCGTCAGGGCCTCCGAATGCTCCAGGACGGGAACCGCGACGCTCTCCACGTCGTCGGCCAGGGCGCGCGCCACGTCGTGCGGCACGTGCGGGCAGGATTCCAGGTGGCGTGCCAGGGACTCGCGCACCAGCACCGCCGCGTCGCGCACGAGCAGCCGGAAGATCTCCATGGCGAGCTGGCGTTCCTGCGGCGACAGGGCGTCGCGGTCGAAGTAATCGGCGATCCCCGCCGCCGTCTCCGCCCGGGTCTCGGCGGACGGGGTGTGCAGCAGGCGCTCCACGTCACCGGGGGTCAGGCTGGGACGGTCGGTCATGGCGGGCGCCCCGATGCTTTCGGGACCGCGCGGCGGGCCCCGTTTCGTGTTACCTTAACCCGGATTTTGCACGGAGTCGATGGCTGCGCGCCGGTGTCGTTAGGCACAGGGCAGGAACGGCGCGCCGCCCGATGC
>CAJXLG010000038.1 GCA_913055885.1 uncultured Rhodospirillales bacterium | reverse complement strand
CGCCGGCCGCTTGCAACGTCGAAGGCCCTTGAAGATGGACCACATCGTCTGCGGGCCTTCTTCTCGCAATCGCCACGGCGCAGGCCAACGCAGCCCGTCGAGTCCGTGCAAAATCCGGGCTAGGCGGATCGTCCCACGGCGACCTGACTACGGCCCGTCCCGGTACGCCGGGGCGGGCCGCTTCTCGTTACGATCCGGGCCGAAATGATCGGACCGGGCGTTCACGGAATGGTGAAGGGCCGGATCTTCATGGGCTGGCCCTCGTCCTTCTCGGGCTTCTTGCCGGCGGCCTTCTTTTTCGCCTTCTCGATGGCCTTGCGGGCGATGCGGATGGCCTCTTTCTGGAAGGGCCGCCAGGCGTCCAGGTCGTCCAGCAGGACCCCGTCGTAGCCCAGGTCGATGGCCCCCTTGAAGAACTTCCCCACGATCTTCTTCCACCCCGTCTGCCAGAAGGCCACGCCGTGGGTCTCCGGCCGGTCGGGCACGGGGTTCAGGAGCCAGGACGGGTTGCCCGGCTTCCACTTGTTCTTGAAATAATACCGGTAGCGTTTGGCATACCCCACGCTGATGCGCAGGAAGACCAGCCGCCGGGCCCCCATCTTCTTGGTCTGCAGCCGGTCTATTTCCTCTTCCGTCAGGGCGTCCACCCCGTGGAAGAAGCCGTCCAGCACCAGGACGTCGTAGTCCGTGTCGGCGAGCGCCCGGATCCATTCCCGTTTCGACGGATAGGGGTTGCTGTCCAGGTGCACCAGCAGGTTCTCGGCCTGATCCAGGTTGCGCACCGGCGCCGGGTTCACGCCCACCGGCGACTCCGGATAGTCGGGCAGGAAGTCGAGGGCGCCCTCGCGCGTCGCCACATAGGGCAGCAGGCCGCGCTCGTCCGCCATGGCGTAGGCGTCGTCCACCAGAGGCGGCTTGTCGCAGCGCTCCACGGTGAGGTTGCGCGTCAGGTAGTCGCCCACGCGATCGAGCAGCGCCAGTCGCCACTTGCGGTCGTCCTGCGGCGTGCGCTTGTTGAAGGCCGGCCGGCCGCAGAACAGGCGCGCCAGCATGAGGCCGTCGAGGTTGCGTACGTAGGGCCACTGCACCCGGCCCGTCTCCGGCTTGACCGGCCACTTCACCCCCATCTGGCGCTTCTTGAGCTGCATCAGCATGGCTTCGCCCTCGGTCCGCGTGACGAGGCCCAGGCCGTCGTCGGCCAGGATGAGGAAGCCGGGGTCGCGCTTGCTGGCGTAGAAGGCCAGCTCGTCAACGATGGTGCGCATCTGCTGGCGATAGTTCACCAGCGGTGCCTTGAGCCGGGGCAGGGGGAAGTCGGGCCGCCCCTCGCCCGTGGTGGCGCCCTCCCCGCCGCCGTCGCCATAGGCGCCCGGCAGCATGGGAAAGCCGAGGGGGCGCCCGCCGCCGCCATTGTCGCCGTCGTCGTTGCCGCCACCGTTCTGCTGGGCCGCCGCCGGGCCGGCCAGCGCCAGCATCACCAGGAAAACCGCCAGGTGCCGCATGATCCGGGGCGTGCCTTCTTCCGTGCCCAGGTGGCGCGATGATAGCCCGCCAGCGGGCGTTGGGCCAGGGGGCGTTCACGCCGCCCGGTGCCGGTGCGCCCACCGCAGGAGGCGCGCCGCCCAGCGCCGCCGCCGGCGCCGCAGGGCGGGCACATCGTCGGCGACGAGCGCCAGGCCCAGAGGGATCATCCAGAAGCCCAGGATGGGCAGGAAGCCCACAAGGCCCCCCAGGATGAAGGCCAGGCCGGCGATGCGCCGGGTCACCGGGTGGGTGTTGCGGTGCACCCGCCAGTAGGTCCGGGCGGCCCGGGTGATGGCGGCAGCGAGCCGCGCGCGCACAGGGATCACGATCCGGAGTCGCCGGTGTCGCTGCCGGCGGGCAGGGTGAAGCGGGCCAGGGTGCCGTGGGGCTGACCCGGTTCCAGCCAGATGCGGCCGCCGTGGCGCTCGACGATGCGGCGGCATACGGCGAGCCCGATGCCGGTGCCGTCGGTTCCCTTCTGGCCGTGCTCCCGGTAGAAGATGTCGAAGACCTTTTCCGCCCGCTCGGCGGGGATGCCCCGGCCGTTGTCGGCGACGGTGATGACCGCCTCCCCCGCGTGGTGGTCGGCCGATACGGTGATGCGGGGCGGCCGTTGCGTGGCGCGATACTTGATGGCGTTGCTGATGAGGTTCTGGAACAGGCTGGTGAGCTGGGGCTTGTCACCGGTGGTCCAGGGCAGCGCGTCGGCCGTCACCGTGGCGTCGGCATCGGCGATGGCCTGTTCCAGGTTGGCCACGGCGTCGGCGAAACAGGCCTCCAGGGGCACCGGCGTCATGGGGCGGCCCCGGTTGCCCGAGCGCGAATAGGACAGGAGGTCCTGGATCATGCTGCGCATGCGCTTGGCCCCGGAGACAGCGTAGTCCATGTACAACCGGGTGGTGCCGTCCAGGGTCGTCTCCAGGCGGCGCTCCAGGAGCTGCAGGTAGCTCACCACCATGCGCAGGGGTTCCTGGAGGTCGTGCGAGGCGATGTAGGCGAACTGTTCCAGCTCGGCGTTGGAGCGTTCCAGCTCGTGGCGCACGGCGTGCCGGTTGGTGATGTCCAGCATGACGCCGATGATGCCTTGCGCCCTGCCTTCGCGGTCGGTGAACAGGGTCTTGCTCACCAGGAAGTGCCGCGTCCGGCCGCCCACGGTGATGTCGCACTCGTAAGTCTGCACGGAGCCGCCGGCCAGGAGCGTGCGGTCCATGCTCTCGTGCCAGTCGGCGTCGGCGTCCACAACCTCGGCGGCGGTGCGGCCGGCGACGGTGTCGGGCGTGCGGTCCAGGAAATCGGCGAAGGCCTGATTGCAGCCGATGTAGCGGAGGTGCAGGTCCTTGTAGAAAACCGGGCTGGGGATGGTGTCCAGAAGGGTTTCCAGGAAACGCTTGCTGTCCGCCAGCGCCAGCTCGCGTTCGCGGCGGCTGGTGACCTCCATGGTGGTTCCGATGAGCCGGCGGGCGCCGCCGTCCAGGGCGCGCTCCACCACCTGGCCGCGGTCGAGCAGCCAGTGGTCGCCGTTCGCGCCCTGCACGCGGTATTCCGCCTCGTAGCCATCAGTGCGGCCGGCGAGGTGGGCCTCCAGGGCGCGCTGCACGGCCGGCCGGTCCTCGGGATGGACGCGCGCCAGCCAGTCGGCCGGGCCGGCCACGGGCGTCTCCGGATCGATGCCGAAGAAGGCCCGGCCGCGGTCGCTCAGGTAGGCGCGCCCGGCCGCCAGGTCCACGTCCCACAGGGCATAGTCGCCCGCCATGAGGGCCGTGGCGAGGCGCTCGTCGCTGCCCTGGCGGCCTGCCTCGCGGCCGCGCTGCTCGGTGACGTCGTACAGCGTGATGACCCACAGCGCCTGATCGCCGGTGGTGCTGGCGGCGACGTGCATCTCCGCCACCCGGGGCTCGGCGGCCCGGCCCGTGCCGGCGGGGCGCAGCACCTCGATCTCCGTGGTCACGCCGTCGCCCACAGGGTAGCCGAAGGGCGTACCCACCAGGGCGTCGATGGACCGCCCGAAAAGGGTGCCGGCGGCGGCGTTGGCGTAGACGATGTCGCCCTGCCGGTCCACCACGAGCAGGGGGTGACCGGCGCTGCCCACGGCGCCGGCGAGGCTTTGCGGGTCCAGCGGCGCCTTGCCGGCGCCCTCGGCCACGGGCACACCGGCCGCCAGCAGGCCCGGCGGCGGGCCCGGGGCGGATGCGTCGGGCATGGCCGCATGCGGCATCATGGGTTGGCCTCCCCTTCGCCGCCCGTGGTCACGTGGACGGGCCGGCCTTCCAGGATGCCCTCCACACCCCGGAAGGGGTCGCCGATGTGCATGCCCGAGCCGTCCACGGTGAACCGCCGGATGTCCTTGTCATGGGCGCAGCCGCGCATCTTGAGGATGGTGAGCGCGCGGTGCACGGCGCTGTCGGCCTCCACGTAGCGCAGCAGGATGATGGTGTCCGTCATGGTGGAGATGTGGGCCTCCGTCACCGAACTGCCACCCATGAGCGTGGGGGTGGCGGCGGTGTACAGGCCCATGATGCGACGTTCCTTGATGAAGGCGGAAAGCGCGATGATGAATTCGCGGAAGGCGCGCGGCGTGGCCACCCGCTCCAGGGCCGAGACGCTGTCCACCACCAGGCGCTCGGGGCGGAATGCCTCGATGTGTTCCTTCATGGCCACAAGGTGGTCCTCCAGGCCCATGGTCTCGGGATAGGCGCAGGTGACGTGGCTCAGGCCCTCGTTCGCCTTGGTCTCCAGGTCGATACCCCAGCCGCGGGCGTTGCGGAAGATCTGCTCCTGGCTCTCCTCGAAGCCGAAGAACAGGCAGCGCTCGCCGGCGCGCAGGCCGCCGGCGATGAACTCGTTGGCCATGAGGGTCTTGCCGGTGCCCGTGGCCCCCGAGACGAGCACCACGGAATCGCGGAAGAAGCCGCCGCTGCACATCTCGTCCAGGCGGCTGTTGCCCGACGTGGCGCGGGTATCCGAGGACTGCTGGGTGAGCCGGGCCGAGGCCAGGGGGATGACCGTGATGCCGTCCTGCGGCCGGATGGTGAAGGGGAACTCGCCCTTCTGGTGCTCCACGCCGCGCATCTTGAGGATCTCCACCGTGCGCCGGCGATTCTCCCATTCCAGGACGTTGCGCAGGACGATGACGTTGTCCGTGACGAACTCCTCCACCCCGTAGCGCGACACCTCGCCGTACTCGGCGTCGCGCTCCACGGTGAGCAGGGTCGTCACCCCCTCCTCGCGCAGGGCGGCGGCGATGCGGAAGAGCTCCCAGCGCACCAGGCCGCTCTCCCGGAACTGGGAGAACATGGCGCCCAGGGAATCGATGACCAGCCGCGTCGCCCCCAGCCGCCGCACCATGGCGGTAATGCGCGTGAGGAGGCCTTCCAGGTCGAAGGTGCCGGCCGTCATCTGCTCCGTGGGCTCGGGCGACAGGTCCACGATGCCCAGCAGGCCGCGCGCCTCCAGGTCCGCCACGTTCCAGCCGAAGCCGGCCAGGTTCTGGCGCAGGTCCACCGGGCGCTCCTCGCAGGTGACGAGGACGCCGGGCTCGTTGCCGGCCTCGATGCCGCCAAGCAGGAACTGGGCCCCGAAGATGGTCTTGCCGCTGCCCGCGGTGCCGCTGATCATGGTGGTGCGGCCCAGCGGCAGTCCGCCGCGCGCCACGGAATCGAGGCCGGGAATCCCGGTGGGGGCCTTGCCGACGGCTGCCGTGTTGCTGGTCTGGTTCATCCCCGCGCTCCCGGTTCGTCGTTTCAGTGCACCTCCAGGTCCAGGCCAACGAGGACCTGGTCGCGGTCGGACAGATCGCCGATGATGCGGCGGATGGGCTCGGGGAGCACCTTGATGAGGGTGGGCGTCGCGGCGACTTTTTCCTGCTCGGCGACGGCCGGACGCTCCAGAACGTCCACCACGGTCAGTTCGTAGTGGCCCCCCAGATCGTTTTCACAGATCTCCCGGAGATTGGCGATTGCGCGCTCCGACCGCGCCGAATGGCCCGCCACGAACAACCGCAAAACGTAATGCTGCATGCGCGACTCTGCCTGCCGGCCTCCCCGGGGCATGACGTTAGATCGTAACATCCCGGGGGTCAAGGACACAGCCCGGCAGGACTTTTCCCACCCGTTTGGGACGGACAACCATCGCGTATGAAAATCGTCTTTCGAGGCCATGCCTGAGGGCATGGCACCTCAAGACGACGATTATATAGTGAATATCTTTAATGGCCAGTCATCCTGAGGTGCTCCGCCGAAGGCGGAGCCTCGAAGGATGAGGCCCCCCGACGGGTGTTAGAGAAAAACGGGGAAAGTCCTGCACAGCCCGGCCGTATCCGCAAGGAGACTCGGCCCTCGCCGGGCCTTTTGGTTGCGTGCCCGTCGCGGCGCGGCATGTCAACCCCTGCGCCATCGGATGCCCGGGGCGTGTTGATTGCCGGTGGAGCGCGCCCCGGGCTTCAGGAATCGGGGACTTCCGGGGGGACGTCCAGGTCGCGGAGCGCCTCCTGTTGGTCCGAAAGGTCGCCGATGATGCGCCGCACCGGGCGCGGCCGTTCCTTCACCAGGGTGGGCGTGGCGACGATCTTTTCCGCCTCCGCGGCCGCCGGATCGGCCGAAACGTCCACAATGTCCAGGTGGTAACGCCCCGTCAGGTATGTCTCGCACATGGCGCGCAGGTTGGCGATGGCCCGATCGGACCGGGCCGAATGACCGGCCACGAACAAGCGAAAGACGTGCTTTTCCATGGATGACCCCGCCTGCCGCGCCCGTCGCGTCCACATACCACTCAACAAAGTTTGAGGTCGTTGGTGGTGGGGGAGTCAAGCGGCGTCTGATGCCCGCGGCAACGCTTTCTACGTAAGGTGGTTGCGCTGTTCCCGCTCGTCGTTCGTGCCGAGAGTTCGGTGTGGCCCGGGTGGCCGGTTCCCGGGTCGGGCCCGGGATGCGTGAAGGGCAGCCGCATTAACCCGTGGAAGTCGGGCGCCATAACTGGTAGGCTGCGTGCCGCTGTTCACAAGAAACGTCCGAGTTCCGGCTTGGCAGGGAGGCGTGAGCCGTGGAGTTCACAACCAATAACCAGGGCGGCGAACTGTCCGTCCAGATGAGCGGCCGCTTCACCTTCTCCGACCAGGAGAAGTTCCGCGAGGTGGTCAACAGCGTCGAGGAAGGCAACGTCAACCGCTGCATGCTGGACCTTTCCGGCGTCGAATTCATTGATTCGGCCGGGCTGGGCATGCTCATCCTCCTCAACGACACGGCGGGGGAGAAGAATGTCGGCCTGACGGTGCGCGGCGCCCAGGGCCAGGTGCGCAAGATGCTGGACATCGCCAACTTCGGTAGCATCCTGACCCTTGAGTAAGGACACCGCGGCGCCGCAGACGGCGGCCCGCGTCAGCCTGGAAACCGCCGGCGTGGACGGGCCCGCGATGGCGGCCCTGGCCGAGCGTCACGCCGCCATCACCGGGGCGGACGCGGCCGAAGGGCCGAGCGTCCTCGTCTTTGCCGACAACGACGCGGCCCGCCTGGACGAAGCCCTCGCCCCTCCGCGCATGGGCGGCCTGGAGCTGCCGGTGCCCGACCCGTCGGCCGGGGACCGTCTGCTGCCCTGGGTGGCCCAGGGCGGCGCCGGCCTGTCGCTTACCGCCGCCACCGCCTACCGCGACGAGGTCGCCCGCCACGTGGCGGACGCCCTGGTGACGCGCGCGGAGCTTTCCGCCGAGACGCGGGACAGCGTCGAGCTGGCCCTGCAGGAGGCCATCGCCAACGCCGTGTTCCACGGCAGCCTGGAGGTGGACCCGGACCTGCGCGACAGCGCCGAGGGCTTCAAGGCTTTCGTGGAAACGGTGGATGCCCGTCTCGAACAGCCGGAATACGGCGGCCGGCGCGTCGATGTGCTCGCCAGCTGGGCGGGCGACACCGTGGAGTTCGCCGTGCTCGACCGCGGCCCGGGCTATTCGGGGCCGCCGCAGGTGGCGCCCAACGCCGCCCACGGCCGTGGCCTGGCCCTCATCGCGGCGCTGGCACGGCACGTCGGGGTCGAGGAAGGCGGCCGCCGGCTCGTCATGAGGTTCCAGCGATGACCGAACCCGGAACGATGGCCGCCGAGGCCACCGGCCCCACGGATTGCCGCATCCTCGTGGTGGAGGACAACGCGCGCAACCGCACCCTGATCGAGCGGTTCCTTCAGGCCGCCGGCTTTCACGACATCCGTTTCGCCACCGACGGCGAGGAGGGGCTGCAGCGGGTGGGCGACGATTCGCCCGACCTGGTCATCCTCGATATCGTCATGCCCAACATGGACGGCTACGCCTTCCTCGCCCGGCTGCGCGAGGACGAGGGGCTCCAGGGCCTGCCGGTGCTGGTGGTGACGGGCCTGGAATCCGCCGACGAGCGCAACAACGTCTTCCGCGCCGGGGCCACGGACCTCATCAACAAGCCGGTAAACGGCGTGGAAATGATCGCCCGGGTGAACATCCACCTGGAGAACCGGCTCTTGATCCGCCGGCTGGAGGCGTACCGGGCGCGCCTGGAGGAGGAATTGCGCCTCGCCCGGGAGATGCAGGAGGGGCTGCTGCCCTCGGCCAAGCGGCTGCGCGAGGTGGAGCACACCTATCCCCTCACGCTGGAGAACCATTTCGAGACCTCGTCGGAGCTGGGCGGCGATTTCTGGGGCATCAAGACCCTGGACGACCAGCGGCTGGGGGTGTTCATCACGGACTTCTCCGGCCACGGCGTGACGGCGGCCCTCAACACCTTCCGCCTGCACACCCTGATGGAGCAGGTGGACCAGGGGCTGGACGACCCGGCGTCGTACCTCACCACCCTGAACGCGCTGCTCGTGCACCTTATCCCGCGCGGCCAGTTCGCCACCATGTTCTACGGCATCATCGACACGGCGGCGAACCGGCTCACCTACGCCGCGGCCGCGGCGCCCAGCCCCATGGTGGGCACGACGCCCGACAGCCTGGAAATGCTGGACGCCGGCGGCCTGCCGCTGGGCATCAGCAAGTCGGCCACCTACAAGAACCGCGAGGTGGATTTCCCGGCCGGGGCCCTGTTGTTCCTCTATTCCGACGCCCTGTCGGAGACCCCCGATCCCGAGGGGGAGATGCTGGACGAGGACGGAGTCATGGAGATGCTCAAGGGGGCCCTGGATCACGGCCACGCGCCGCTGGCGACCCTCATCGAGCGCTTCCGCCACCGCGTCAACGACGCCATCCCCGACGATCTCACCGCCCTTCTGGTGAGCCGCCTGGACGGCCGGGAAGAAACGGACTGAACCGGCCCGGTGCCGCCCGAAAAAGCGGCGGCGGGAAGACCCGCCGCCGCAAGGGACGGAGAGGGCGGTCAAAAGCCATTGGCCGGTTCCGGGCGGGCCGGCTCAGTCCAGCGTGACCAGTCTGTCGAAGCCCGCCCGGGTCAGGGCCGAGCGCACGGTCTGGCTGGCGTGGCGCAGCCGCAGGCCCCGCGCCCGGTCCTTGGCGGCGTCGTAGGCGTGGACGAACAGGCTCATGCCGGTGCTGTCCACGAATTCCAGGCCGCTCAGGTCGAACTCGATGGCCGCGTGCGTGCTGTCGTGCAGGTGCCCCAGCACGCTGTCGAAGGTGCGGGCATCGGCGAAGGTGAGCCGCCCGTTCATGGCGATGACGATGCGGTCCTGGTACTGGTTGACCGTGTAGTCCATGGTTCCTGCCTTTCCTTAACCGGATTGCTGGGCGCGTACCTTGTTGAGGAAGGTGTCCACCTGCTCGCGCAGGGATTCGGTGTGCGAGGAGACGGTCTGGGCGGCGTCCAGCACCTGGCCGGAGGCCCGGCCCGCCTCGTCGGCGGCATCGCTCACGGTGTGGATGTTGTTGCTCACCTCATGGGTGCCGGTTGATGCCTGTTCCACGCTGCGGGCGATCTCCGCCGTGGCGGAATTCTGCTCCTCCACCGCCGAGGCGATGGACGAGGTGGTCTCCTGAACCTCCTGGATGACGGCGCCGATATCCTTGATGGCGCTCACCGCCGACCTGGTCTCGTTCTGCACCGCCTGAATGTGGCCGGCGATGTCGTCGGTGGCCTTGGTGGTCTGGTTCGCCAGGTCCTTCACCTCGTTGGCCACCACTGCGAAGCCCTTGCCGGCTTCGCCGGCCCGGGCCGCCTCGATGGTGGCGTTGAGCGCCAGGAGGTTGGTCTGGTCGGCGATGTCCTTGATGAGGCTCACCACCTCGCCGATCTTCTCGGCCGACGTGGCCAGGCCCTCCACCTGCTCGTTGGTCTGCTCGGCTTGGCAGGCGGCCTTGTTGGCGATCTCCGTGGAGTGGCTCACCTGCCGGCTGATTTCCTGGATGGAGGAGGACAGCTCCTCGGCCGACGAGGCCACCGTGGAGACGTTGGTGGAGGCCTCCTCCGCCGCCGACGCAACGTCATTGGCCTGGCGGCTGGTCTCCTCCGCCGTGGCCGACATGGATTCCGCCGTGCTCTCCATCTCGCCGGACGCGTTGGAGACGTGCTCCACCACGCTGGACGCCTTGCCCTGGAAGTCCTGGATGAGGCTTTCCATGCGCTCCTGGCGGGCCTGCTGGCGCTCCTGCTCCTGACGCTGTTCTTCCTGAAGCCGGTCGGCTTCCACCAGGCCCTCGCGGAAGACCTCCAGGGCGTTGGCCATGCGGCCGATCTCGTCGCCCCGGTCCGTGTCGGGCACCGTGACGTGATGGTCGCCCATGGCCATGGTGCCCATGATCCGGGTGATGCGGCCCACGGGCTTGTTGATGCCGCTGACGATGATCCACACCAGAACCGCGGTGACCACCACCAGCGCGATGACCAGCACCAGGCTGATGCGGAAGGTGGTCTGGGCGGAATCCCGGATGCCGGCGGCGAGGTCGCGCAGGTTCGCGCCCACGCGGCGCTCCACCTCGCGCATCCTGTTGATCTTCTTGGTGATGGTGTCGAACCAGGCGGAGCCCTCGACGCCCTCGGTGGTACCCGTGAAGGGGGCTTCCAGGGCCACCTTTTCCATGCGCTCCGTTTCCCGGACGGCGGGGCCCTGGACCGTCTTCTCGTGGAAGCGCCGCTCTTCCGGGGTGGCGTGGGCGCGGAAGGTATCCAGATAGGCTTCCTGCTTGGCGATAAGGCTGACGAACCGGCGGTAGATGTCCGGCTTGAACTCGCCGGCGCTGAAGCCGGCGGCCCCCATGGCGCGCTCGATGCCGGCCCGTTCCTTGGCCTGCATGAAACTGGTATAGGCGGTGATCTTGCGGGTCACGTCGGCGTCGGTGGAAAGCCGCGACATGTCCTCGACGAGCGCCAGGAGCTTGCCGATGAAGTCCGTGTAATAGGACGCCATTCCGCCCACGGTGAGATCCTGGTTGTCCACCTGCCGGCGCTTTCTGTCCAATTTTTCCAGGGCGGCCCGCGCGGTCTCGGCCTTTTCCACGAAGCGCTCGCCGTAGTCCTGCTCCGGGAAGGCCTCCCAGGCCTTGAGCAGCTCCTTCCTGCGCTTATCCGTTGCCTCCCGTTGGTCGGCGAGCTTTTGGCGGAAGGCATCGCTGCCGCCGCTGCCGATGAAACCGGCGGAGGCGCCACGCTCCTTTTGCAGTTCGTGCACCAGATTGCTGATGACGGGCGCCACGTCGGCCAGCCGATAGACGGCCGCCATGTCGCCGGCCCGCTGCCCCTGGTTCACCAGGGTCAGGCCGCCGAAGGCCAGCAGGCCGGCCACCGGCAGCACCAGCGCGATGAGGATGCGCCCGGCAACGGGAATGTTGTTGAAACGCCGCAGGAAGGCCATGGATTACGCTCCCCCGAACGGATTGAAACGATGTTGCCACGCAACCAGCCGGCCGCGCCGGCGGCCTTGATCGTGGTCAAGATCGCCGCGCGGCGGCCCTCAGGGTACGCGCAGGAGATGCACGCTGAAAAGGGCCGCGTCGTCGGTCCAGGCGGCCTCGGGGGCCAGGCCCGCCGCCCGCGCCAGGTCGCGGAAGCCGTCCAGGGTGAACTTGTAGGAATTCTCCGTGTGGATGGTCTCGCCCTCGGTAAAGGGGATGACCGTCCCCGCCACCGTCACGCTTCCTGGCGTCCGGCACCGCAGGTGCATCTCCACGCGCCCCGCCCCGGCGTTCCAGCGCGCCTCGTGGGCGAAGGCATCGGGGGCGAAATCGGCCGCCAGCTCGCGGTTGATGCGCCACAGAAGGTTGCGGTTGAAGGCCGCCGTGACCCCGGCCGCGTCGTCGTAGGCGGCGCGCAGGACGGCGGGATCCTTCCGCAGGTCGGCGCCCAGGAGGAGGGCGCCGCCGGATCCCGCCAGTTCGGCGAAGGCGCCGAGGAGCGCCCGCGCCGCGTCGGGCTCGAAGTTGCCGATGGTGGAGCCGGGAAAGAAGACCAGACGCGGGCCCGGCGGCACCAGAGCCTCGGGCAGGGCCAGGGCGCGGGTGAAGTCGCCGCACACGGGAATGATATCCACCGCCGGGCGGTCGCGGGCCAGCCGCCGCGCCTGGTCCAGGAGGAAATCCCGGGCAATGTCGATGGGCAGGTAGGTGTGCAGGCCCGGCAGGGCATCCAGCACCCGCGCCACCTTGGCCAGCGCGCCGGCCCCCGGCTCCACCAGCACCCGCGCTTCGGGCACGCGCGCGGCGACGTCGGGCAGGCAGGCGTCCAGGATGGCCGTTTCCGTGCGGGTCGGGTAGTATTCCGGCAGGGTGCAGATGCGGTCGAAAAGCCGCGACCCCGACTCGTCGTACAGGTACTTGGCGGGCAGGGATTTGGGCGTCGCCGCGAGCCCGGCCAGGACGTCGGCGCGCAGATCGGCGGCCGGCGGGTGGGCGTCGTGGAAGGCCTTGATGCCCGGCACGGGCGGCGTGTCGCGCGGCGCCATCACCCGGCGTCCTCCGCCAGGCGCAGGCCCATGAACTGCCACCGCTGGTGCGGATAGAAGAAGTTGCGGTAGGTGGCCCGGGCGTGGCCGTCGGGGGTGACGGCGCTGCCGCCGCGCAGGACCATCTGGTTGGCCATGAACTTGCCGTTGTACTCGCCGATGGCGCCGGCGGGCGGCCGGTAGCCGGGATAGGGCCCGTAGGGGCTGCGCGTCCATTCCCAGACGTCGCCGTAGAGCTGACGCGGCGCCGGCGCCGCCGGATCGGCCGCCACGGGCCGCAGCCAGCCCGTGCCCGCGGTGTTGCCCCGCGGCGCGTGGTCGGCGGCGAAGACCTCCCATTCCGCCTCCGACGGCAGGCGCCTGCCGGCCCAGGCGGCGAAGGCATCCGCCTCGTAATGGCTCACGTGGCACACCGGGGCGTGCTCGTCCACGGGCAGCAGGCCGCCCAGGGTCATCTGGTGCCAGCGGCCGTCCACCTTGTGCCAGTAGAGGGGCGCCGCCCAGTCTTCCCGGTTGGCCGCGGCCCAGCCGTCGGACAGCCAGAACTCGGGCCGGCGATAGCCGTCGTCGGCCATGAATGCCAGCCACTCCCCGTTGGTCACCAGGCGGTCGGCGAGGCGGAAGGGGTAGAGCCGCACCTCGTGGCGCGGTTCCTCGTTGTCGTAGGCGAAGGCGTCGGCCCGGGCCCCGATTTCCACCGTCCCGCCCGGATGGTCCACCCAGCCCCGCGCCGGCGCGGGCCGGTCGGGCGCCGGCACCGGCGGCCGGAAGGCGGGCCAAAGCGGGTTGTGGGCAAAAACGTGCAGGATGTCCGTGAGCAGAAGCTCCTGGTGCTGTTCCTCGTGGGCGATGCCCAGTTCCACCAGGGGCGCGGCGGCGGCCCAGGTTTCCGGTTCCGCTTCCGCCATGAAGCGGTCCATGGCGTCGTCCACGTGGGCGCGATAGGCGGCGATGGTCTCCACGGTGGGCCGGCTGACGAGGCCGCGTTGTGGCCGCGGATACTTGGCCCCCAGGGCCTCGTAATAGGAGTTGAACAGGTAGAAAAAGCCTTCGTCGTAGGGCGTATAGCCAGTGGCGTATTGCGCCAGGATCACCGCCTCGAAGAACCAGGTGACGTGCGCCCGGTGCCACTTGGCGGGGCTGGCGTCGGTCATGGTCTGCACCGTCTGGTCCTCGGGCGTCAGGTCGGCGGCGAGGCTTTCCGTGTCGGCCCGGCAGGCGGCGTAGGCCCGGCGCAGGGAGTCGCGCAGGCCGTCGGCCTCGGGCACGGACAGCGGGCCGGCGTATCGCGTCATGGCGCTCCTCGTTTTCCGCCACGGTTGGTTGCGCGGCGGCGAGTATAACCCGGCGATCCGGCGTTGTCTCGCCCCGCGCCATGGCCGGCCCCGCGCCGGCCCGGGCGCGTGCAAAGGGGGGCAGAATCGATGCCGGGCCGGGCACGGGGCCGCCGCTCCCTGGGATGCCGGGCGCCTGGCACCGGTCACGGTTGTTGCGGCGCCGTCGCCGTGGCATAGGAAGGCAGAAGGGGCGGTCGGCACCGCCCCGCCCTCGATTCGACCCGGGAGGCCGCATGCCCCGCTCCCATGGCCGGCAGCGCTGACTCATGGAAGGGATGGTGGCCAGCCTGCGCGACCGGGCGGCGGCCCTGGGGTTCGACGCCTGCGGCATCGCGCCGCCGCATCCCGGCGAGCGGGCGCAGCGGGATTTCCGCGCCTGGCTGGCGGCCGGGCAGCACGGCACCATGGCCTGGATGTCGGACACCGCCGACCGCCGCGCCGATCCACGGGCGCTGTGGCCGGACGTGCAGGCGGTGATCGTCGTGGGCCTGTCCTATGCCCCGGGCGGCGACCCGCGCCTGCGCGCGCCGGAACGCGGGGAGATCTCCGTCTACGCCCGCGGCCGGGACTATCACGACATCCTGAAAAAGCGCCTGAAGGCCCTGGCGCGCTGGCTGGGGGCGACGCACGGCGGGGACGTGAAGGTCTTCACGGACACGGCCCCGGTGCTGGAAAAGCCCCTGGCCCGGCGGGCGGGCGTGGGCTGGACCGGCAAGCACACCAACCTGGTCTCGCGCACCCACGGAAGCTGGCTGTTCCTGGGCGAGGTCTTCACCACCCTGCCCCTGCCGCCGGACACGGCGGAGACGGACCATTGCGGCACATGCCGCCGCTGCGCCGCCGCCTGCCCCACGGATGCCCTGCACACCCCGTATCGTATGGACGTGCCCCGCTGCCTGGCCTATCTGACCATCGAGCACGCCGGCCCCGTGCCGCGCCCCTTCCGGCCGGCCCTGGGCAACCGGGTCTATGGCTGCGATGACTGCTTGGCCGTGTGCCCGTGGAACAAATTCGCCCCGGGCACGGGCGAACCCCTGTTGCGCCCGCGTGCCGAGGCCCTGGCGCCGCGCCTTCAGGACCTCGCCGCCCTGGACGACGCGGCCTTCCGGGAAGTCTTCAGCACGTCGCCCGTCAAGCGCGTGGGCCGCGACAAGTTCCTGCACAATGTCCTGATCGCCGTGGGCAACAGCGGCGACCCGGCCCTGGCCCCGGTGGCGGAACGCCACCTCGCGGACCCGCATCCCCTGGTGCGCGCCGGCGCCGTCTGGGCCCTGGGGCGGTTGTTGCCGGAGTCGGATGTAACGGCCCTCGCACGGGCGCAACGCCCGGCGGAAACCGATCCCCGGGTCCTGGAGGAATGGGCGGCGCCGGGGGCGGCGTGGTGAGCCTCAGGTCCCCGGCGGCCACACCTTGAGGACCCCGATGATGACGCCGCCCACGGCCACCAGCGTCCCGAACGACCACAGCATGAAACGGTCCATGCGCCGCTCCAGGCCTTCCAGCCGTGCATGCATGGCCTCGAAGCGCTTGTCCATGTCGCCGCGCATCTCCTCGAAGCGCTTGTCCATGTCCTGGCGCATCTCCTCGAAGCGCCTGTCCACGGCCTCGAAGCGCTTGTCCATGTCGCCGCGCATCTCCTCGAAGCGCTTGTCCATGTCCTGGCGCATCGCCTCGAAGCGCCTGTCCACGGCCTCGAAGCGCTTGTCCATGTCCTGGCGCATTTCCTCGAAGCGCTGGTCCACGGCCTGGAAGCGCTTGTCCATGTCCTGGCGCATCTCCTCGAAGCGCTGGTCCACGGCCTGGAAGCGCTTGTCCACGGCCTCAAAGCGCTTGTCCATGTCCTGGCGCATCTCCTCGAAGCGCTGGTCCACGGCCGCGAAGCGCTTGTCCATGGCCTCGAAGCGCTTTTCCATGGCCTCGAAGCCCTGGCGCATGAGGTCGTGCTGCCGTTCCAGCGCCTCCTCGACACGGACGACGCGCTCCATCAGGCCGGGATCGCGCGCGGCCCCCACGGGCTGGACGCGCGCCAGCCACTCCGGCAGGCGCTGCTGGATGTAGTCCTCGATGCGCTGGAAATCCTCGTCCGCCAGGGCCATGGTGCTGGGCTCCGGGGTAAAAGCGACTGGCCCGATATGGTAAGGGAAACCGCCCGGCAACGGTACCCCGTGAATCCATCGGCCCATCCCTTCCTCCGGTTGCCCCGACCCCTTCCCCGGTTGCCCCGCCCCCTTCCCCGGTTGCCCCGACCGCCCCGGGCGCCCTACCTTGTTCCCATGAGCGGCGCGCACGAGCAGCTCACCGTCACCGAGGCCCTGGCCCTGGTGCGCCGGGCCATCGAGGATCTGCCCGCCATCGACCTGGGCGACGCCGGGACGCTCATGGAGGTGTGGAACGATCCCGAGGCCGTCGCCTTCCTGCGGCTCATGGCGGGCATCCCCGATCCCGATGAAGACCCGGGG